>CAYXOM010000336.1:0-3650 GCA_964466565.1 uncultured Mycobacterium sp. | reverse complement strand
TACTGCTCGCAGCGCTGCCGCCGGCAACGGCGCGGCGACGCCGGCGGCGGCCCGCCCGGCAGCGCTTCCCGGGATCTGTCAGACCCCCCTGGGACACTCTGATCCATGCCCGAACCCACACCACCCCAGCCCCTCGCCGACGACATCGAATTCGATCCCGCCGAACTGGCCGACCCGATCGCCAGCGTCACCGCCCTGGAACTGTCGAGCCGGTTCGTGCGGCTGTGCCTGAGGTGGTCCGAGCCGATGATCGCCGACCTGGCCGCCCGCGAGGCGACGCTGCGCAAGCCCGGCGGGGCCGAACTGAGCAAACGGCTGCTGGCCGAGCGTTTCCACCGCCGTATCGAACCGGAGGTGTTCGAGTTGCTGCGCCGCTGCATCCCGCTGGCACATGCGGCGCCGGCCCTCGAGGCCGTCGAGGACCTGCTGCGGGCCCGTTTCGCCGAGGTGGTGGGCACCGCGGCCGATCATCTGCTCACCCACGACCGCGACGTGGCGCTGCAGATGACGGCGGTGGCGATCACGATGGCCGGCCGGGACATCCGCACCGGCGCCGCGCAGATCATCGCCGCCCACCGCGAGGAGGTCTAGGACGCGGCCTCAGCGCGGCGCCAGGTAGCCGACCGGGCCGGCCGCCAGGCACACCGACAGCGCGGAGGTCTCGGCGCGCACGCGGATCCGGTCACCGGCCCCGGAGAGCCGGACGTACACCCGGTTGAGTCCGGGCCGGACCGCGACCCGCGTCGCCGGTCCGGCGGGCAGTGCCAGCTCCAGAGTGCCCTCGATGTTGGCCAGGTAGTTGATCTCGGCGGTCCACTCGGCCGGCAGCAGGGGCCCGTCGAGCGGCATCTCGGCCGGGGCGTCGGGCTGCACGAGGTACCCGCACCGGGGCCGGGGTCCGGGCTGGATGCCGCGCACCCAGGTGACCGTCGCCTCGCGCAGCCGTCCCGCGGAGTCCAGCATCCGCAACTCGCCGGTGGCGCGGGCGAATTCGGGGCGCTCGCGGATCAGGGCGAACATGTGGCTGATGAGGTTCTGTGGTCCGACCACCCGCTGCAGCACCAGGGGGTCGACCTCCTGGTCGAGCATGGGCGCCGGGGAGGACGCGCGGGCCTGCCCGAGAGCGGCGACGGCGTTGAGCAGGTAGGGCTTCGCCGGGTTGTCCTGCCAGCTGCGCAGGAAGGTCCACGTCGACAGCAGGCTGCTGGCGGTGAATGCGACGGTCAGCGCGCCGACCGCCACGCTCCGCCGGGCCGAGGCGTCCAGCCACCGGTGCCCGGCTCGGTCCGGGGCGGTGAGCCCTACCGCTCCCAGCAGTGCCAGCACCCACACCAGGTCGGGAAGGTAGCGCAGGGTCTGGGCGAGTTCGAGCGCGGTGAACCGCGAGGAACGCATGAGATAGATCGGCACCTGGCCGGCCACGGCGTAGCCGGCCGCCGCCGCCCACACCGGTGCGATCCGCCGTTTGCGCAGCAAGGTCAGACCCACCACCGCACCCAGCGCGACCCAGCCGAGCACCATCGCCGAGGGCGGCGGGACGGCCCAGGGGGAGGCCGGGGCCCAGCGTTGCCACTGCCATGGGCCCCCGACGAGTCCCGGCACGATTCCGTGAGTCACCGAGCGGCGCAACAGATCCCAGGTCATCGCCAGGTCGGTGCTCCACCGCCGTTGATCGACCACCGCCAGGTAGAGCAGCGCCCAGGCCACGGTCAGCGCCAGGGCGGGCAGCCAGAGTCGCCGTCCGCGCCGCCACACGACGGCGGCCGCCGCCGCCATCCCGGCGGAGGCGCCGACATAGGTCAGCAGCACGGCCACGGTGAACACCACGAACGGGATCACCGCGGCCTTCTCGAAGAAGAGCAGACCCGCCAGATAGGCGAGCATCGCGGTCAGTGCGTAGCGGTTGTTCCCGGTGCGCACCAGCAGGATCGCGTCGGCACAGAACCAGGCCATCGCCGCCAGCATCGGCAGGGCGTTGAGGCCGGCGGCCCACCACGCGAAGGCCGGCACCGTCAGGGGGGTGAACAACGCAAAACACAGCACCACCAGCAGCACCGGCCGCCAGCCGAGGATCACGTGCAGGGCGCGCAGCAGCGCCAGCGAGGCCAGCAGCTGCAGAATCACCAGGCTCAGCGCCGGCCACGTCCAGACCAGCGGCGCGGCTCTGGTGACGGCCCCGCCGAGCAGGAACGCCGCGGGCATCACGTGGCCGTCGTGATCGGCCAACAGGTAGCCCGGCGACAGCAGCGCCTCGGTCCCGGCGCGGCCGACCAGGATCAGGTCGTCCCAGTAGAAGTAGCCGCCGAAGGCCACGACCGCGCGAACCGCGGTCTGCAGCGCGATCAGCGCGAGGGCCGCCGCGGCGACCGCCGGCAGCCGCGGGCGGGCACCAGACATCGCCACGACTGTACGGCGCAGCCCTAACCGGCCCGGGCGAGCGCGGCCAGGTGCACACCGATCCCGACGAGGGGCCCGCACAGCAGCGCCAGCACGGTGCGGGTCTGCAGGTCCAGGGGCAGGCTCAGCAGCAGAGCGGCGGCCGCCGTCGCCCCGACCCAGCCCAGCGAGTAGGCCCGGTGCAGCGCACCGGCCACGGTCGCCATGCCGGTGAGGGTCAGCAGCGCGATCGACACCGCGCCCGCGGTCAGCCAGGACAGCAGCGCCGCACTCGTGCGGTACTCCGGCCCGAACGCCACCCCGATCAGCCACGGCCCGATCAGTCCCGCGGCCGCGATGCCCAGCGCCCCCAGGCCGGCGACCACCGCCACCGGCCCGGCCAGTCCGCGAAGCCTGCTGTCGCGGCGGTCGACGAGATGGGCGATGAGATTGCCCTGCATCGCCGTCAGCGGCACCAGCAGCGGGGCCCGGGTCATGGTCACCGCGAGGATGACCACCCCTCCGGCCGCGCCCAGATCACCGGAGGTGACCTTGAGCAGCACCGGAAAGCCCATCACCAGGACCGCGCTGGCCGCCGCCGCCGCGATCGAGTGCGAGGCCCCGCGCAGGTAGCCGCGCAGCGTGCCGGCGGTCCGGATCCGCGCCGCCGAGCGCGCCCCCGCGGACAGCGTCAGCAGCAGCAGCCAGGCGAGCGAGCCGGCCACCGTCGCCCAGAGGAAGCCGGCCACTCCCCAGCCGAGCAGGAACGAGCACCCCGCGACCACCAGGCGGGTGCCGGCGTCGGTAACCATCAGCGAGCCGTACTGCGTCCACCGCCCCGTTCCGGCCAGCATGCCCAGCAGCGTGGCGTGCAGGGCGAAGCCGGCGATCCCGGCGCCGAGAAGCAGTACCGACAACCCGACCGGGCCGCTGAACACCCGATGGGCCCACAGCGGAGAGCCGGCCGCGAGCAGCGCGCCCGCCGCCACACCCGCCCCGGCCGCGACCCACATCGGCCGCACCGGAGTCCGTGGGATCTCCGTGGTGACCGCCAGTCGCACCTCCCGGGTGGCCTCCTGCAGCAGGCCGTTGGCCGCGCCGGTGACCAGACCGAACGCCCCCCAGAACACCGCGAAGACGGAGAAGCCGGCCGGGCCGAGGCTGCGTGCGGCCAGGTACAGCACCGCGTACCCGCACAGCGCGCTGAGCGCGGTGGCCAGCCCGACCCGCGCGATGCCGGCGGGGGGGGGGGGGGCGGCGGCGCCGCCCCCGCC
>CAYXOM010000335.1:0-2861 GCA_964466565.1 uncultured Mycobacterium sp. | reverse complement strand
CAGGATCCACAGCACCGGCAGCAGCGCATAGATCACCACGACGATGTTGATGATGGTCCAACCGGCGGCCCTGCGCGTGCTGGTCATCACCGGACCTCGCGACGGTCGTGGAGCGATGAACAGCGAGCCCTGACCGGCCTGGCACGCGCCGAGGACAGGCAGTAGTCAGGCGATGGCGCCAGGGCCGGGGGTGGAGCGTTGTTTGGCGTCGGCGACCGCCCCCGCCAGGCCTTCGGCGAAGTCGGTGGCCGTCAGTTCCCGAAAGCGGCGCAGCAGGGTGTCATCGGCGGGATCGAAATCGTCGGCGGCCAACATGGCATCGAGGTCGGCGTCATCGAGGCGGGCGTTGCGGTGGTCGCGGGCCTTTTCGATGAGGTTACGCACGAAGCCGGCGTTGCCGAGCCAATCAATGCCGCGCACCACATCGCCTTCGGGGCTCAGTGTTTCGGTGTTGTAGTAGTGCTCGAACGCCGGACGTAGCACCGCTTCGGCGGCGGGATCGACGATGTCGTCATCGTGGGCTCCCATCAATGCGGTCAACTCCCACAGTTCATCGGGGGTGTAGGACTCGAACACGATCGTGGTCGAAAACCTGCGGCGGAGACCCTGGTTGGCGTCCAGCATGCGCTCCATCGCCCGGGGGTAACCGGCGCCGAAACACACGAGATCGCCGCGACAATTCTCCAAAAAAGGCAGGAGGGTTTCGATGATCGCGGTGCCGTACGGGTCGCCCTTGCTGTAGCCGGGGTCGTGCAGGTTGTGCATCTCGTCGATGAACACCGCCCCCCCAACGCACCCTCCAGCAGTTCCCTTGTGGCGTTCTCGGTTTCGCCGAGATGCTCCCCGATCAGCCGGGACTTGTTGGTTTCCTCCACGGTGGGCCGGCGCAGCACACCCAGGCCGCACAACTGCTTGGTGAGGGCGCGGGCCACGGTGGTTTTTCCGCACCCGGGTGGCCCGACCAGCAGGGTGTGCCGTGAGGTGACCGGCACCGCCAGGCCCATTTTCTCCCGGGCAGCATTCACCTTGGTGGTCGCCCGAATCATTTTCACCTGGGCCTTGGCGGCCACCATGCCCAGCATGGCGGCCAGTTCGGCTTCCCCTTCTGCCAGGTACTGGTTGGCCGCCACGGCATTGCGGGCGGCCTCGGCTTGTTTGGCCGTGGGTGCCGACGCCGGATCCCACGGGTCGGTGCGGGCCTCGATGATCTCAGGGTTGGTGACGACCAACCGGCGGCCGGGATCGTCGAGGGCCTCCCGCGCGGGGGTGAACTGCGGGTCACGCGAATACACCCGGCGCAGCAGCTGATTGGCGTCCTCGGCCTTGCCGAGGTGGCGCAGACACATCGCCTGGGTGTAGAGGGCGATCGTCGTCGCCGCCGGCACCAGGTCGAGGTCCACGGCGTCCCTACCGCGACGGTAGGCGTCCTCGAACACCCCGAGCGAGGCGAGCGCGGTGGCCGACATTGCCGCCGCCGCCGCCCCGTACACCGTTTTGCGCCAACGCTTCTCGGCCGGGAACACCCGCAGCACATCGGCCCACCGTTGCGTCCGAAAATGCAGCACGCCGGTGGCGTAGGTGTGCAGGTCGATGTCGAACACGTCGGTGGGGTGGATCTCGCGCAGCAGCCGGTCGGCCTCGCCGTAGCGGGCCTCCCGGCACAACGCCACCGCCAGCGCGGCCCCCAGCGAGGGCTGGGAGGTGATCTCCACCGCCACGAACAGCCCGTCGGAGACCCCGGCGCAGAACTGCCCCGCCGGCACCGCCAACCGGCGTGTCTCCCAGCCCAGGGTTTCCCGGGCCCGCCACGCCCCCTGGAGTACCGCGATACTGTCCTCCCCGCCGACGATGCGCGCCAGCCACGCATCGCACATGGAGCGATCCAGGTCGGTGGCGTTGGCGAACAGCTTGGCGGCGGCCTGCGGGTTGTTGCTCGCCATCAACCCGTTCACCGACACCCCCGAGGCGAGCAGGCCGCGGGAGAACGCATTGCGCGCGGCATCGGTCGCCGGCGCCCCCACCACGGTCATGTTTGGCTCCTGTTCTCGCCGCCACTCAAGCGGCATGAGTCGCTTTGAGTCGGTTGCGTTCCGGGGTCAGGTCAATGATGACCCGGGTAGAGAAGCCGCCGGTGCGGGCCACCGCCTCGGCGAGGCCGTCCTGGGCGAAATGGATATCGGCGGTGCTGGCGGCGTGTGACTTAACCGCGCGCACCGTGATCGCCGGTCGCGGGCCGGTGACCGCCGCGGCGATCCCGGGGGTGTCATAGACCAGCATGACCGGGGGGCCGCCGTCGGGCAGCCGCAGCGCTGTGTCGGCGGGACTGACTTGCAGCCCCGCGGCGACGGCGTCGCGCCAGCGCTGCGGGCGGGCCGCGACGACCATCACCTGATAGCCGATCGCGGCGCTGCGCAACGCCATCTGGACCAGCAGCGCCACCTCCCCGTCGACGGTGACCGTGGACGATTCCCCCGGGCCGGGCGCGGCAAGGTTGAGCAGCAGCGGATGCCCGTTCGGCAGCGCACCCACCAGGATTCCGGTCGCCGCCAGCGGCGTCTGCAACGCCTCATCGTCAGGCCCGAGGCGGCGGTGGGGGGCGCGCAGCGCCGGGACGGCGGCGGTGGCCAGGCCGGCGCGCACCGCCGCATCATGGCGGCCCGAGAACGGGTTGAGCCCATCCAACGGGGCGGCGGGCAGCGGTGTCGGCGTCGAGTAGCGCACGAGCACACCGATCTCGGTGCTCCCGGCCGCGGCGGGGCGCAGTTGCACGGCCACGGCGGTGGCGTCGGTGTCGGGCACCCAGATCCTGTCGAGGGTGTCGGTGCTGATGTCGGCGGGGCTGACCCAGAACGCGGCCACCG
>CAYXOM010000334.1:0-2629 GCA_964466565.1 uncultured Mycobacterium sp. | reverse complement strand
ACTAGCGGGAGGCCTTCTTGCGCTCGATGTCGGCGAGGTGGGCGGCCAGTTCGGCACGCCGCGCCGCCGAGGTCTCCCAGGCCAGCTTGCGGTCCTTGACCACCTTGGCCGGCGAGCCCACCGCGATGGAGAAGTCCGGAATGTCGCCCTTGACCACCGCGTGGGCCCCCAGCACGCAGCCGCGGCCGATCGTGGTGCCCCGCAGGATGGTCACCTTGGTGGCGATCCAGGTGTCCGGCCCGACGCGCACCGGGCTCTTGATGATGCCCTGGTCCTTGATCGGCATCTCGATGCTGTCCATCCTGTGGTCGAAGTCGCACACGTAGCACCAGTCGGCCATCAGCGCCGAGTCCCCGATCTCGATGTCGAGGTAGCAGTTGATGACGTTGTCGCGGCCGAGCACCACCTTGTCGCCGAACCGCAGCGAACCCTCATGCGCGCGGATGGTGTTCTTGTCGCCGATGTGAACCCAGCGTCCGAGCTCCAGCTGGGCCAGTTCCGGGGTGGCGTGGATCTCGACGTGCTTGCCGAGGAACACCATGCCGCGGGTGATCACATGCGGGTTGGCGAGTTTGAACTTCAGCAGCCGCCAGTAACGCACCAGATACCACGGCGTCACGGCCCGGTTGGCGATCACCCACTTCAGCGAGGCGACGGTCAGGAACCGGGCCTGGCGGGGGTCGCGCAACCGCGAACCGAGCCAGCGCCGGTGGATCGGCGCGCCCCACATGCTCGTCATGGCCGCAAAGCCTAACGGCTGCGCGCAACCCCGCCGCCGAGCAGTTACTCTGCCGGGGATGAGACGGGCACCGGTGCGGCGGCGGGTGCTCGCGCTAGCCTCGGTGGCGCTGCTGTCCGGCGCGCTGGGCGCCTGCGCCGGCACCGACTCGTGGGTCGAGTCGATCGCGGCCCGGGGCTGGTCGGCCCAGTACGCCGACGCCGCCAACAGCAGCTACACCGCCACCGCGGGCACCGCGGAGCTCACCCTGCAGTGGACCCGGGCGGTCAAGGGCGAACTCGGCGCCGCCGCCGCGCTGGGCGGCGAGGGCTACCTGGCGGTCAACGCGCAGACGGCGGCCGGGTGCTCGCTGATGGTGTGGGAGAACGACAATAACGGCCGACAGCGCTGGTGCACCCGGATGGTGCTCGGCGGCGGGTTCGCCAGTCCGCTGTTCGACGGGTTCGACAACCTCTACCTCGGCCAGCCCGGGCTGATGATCTCCCACCCGCCGACCCAGTGGGTCCGCTGGCGCACCAACGTCATCGGCATGCCCACCACGGCGCGCTTCCTCGGCGGCGGGCAGTTGCTCGTGGTGACCCACCTCGGGCAGGTGCTGGTCTTCGACGCCCACCGGGGCACGGTCGCGGGCACCCCGGTCGACCTCGTGGCCGGGGTCGACCCGACCGATCCCTTCCGCGGACTCGAGGACTGCGGGCAATCCCGCCCGGGCTGTCCGGTGGCCTCGGCGCCGGCGTATTCGGCGGCCAGCGGGATGGTGGTGGTCGGGGTCTGGCAGCCCGGAGCGCCCGCGCCCACACTCACCGGCCTGCGCTACCGGGCCGGCGAGAACGCGGTGCTCAGCACGGAGTGGACCAGCGACGCCGTCGCCGGCGGGGTGATCGGCTCGCCGGTGCTCTCCGAGGACGGCCAGACGGTGTACGCCAGTGGCCGCGACCGTCAGCTGTGGGCGCTCGACGCCGAAAGCGGCGCACCCAGATGGTCAGTGGCTCTGGGCTTTTCGCCTCAGACCCCACCGAGCGTCGCTCCGAGGGGCTTGATCATCGCAGGCGGGGGCCCGGACACCGCGCTGGTCGCCCTGCGCGACACCGGCGGTGGTGCCGAGGAGGTGTGGCGCCGTGATGACGTCACTCCCCTGACCACGTCCAGCCAGGCCGGATCCCGCACCGCCTACACGGTGGTCGCCGAGGGCCCGGACCGGCTGGCGCTGCTGGTGTTCGATCCGGCCGACGGCGGGCGCACCCTGTCGAGCTACCCGCTGCCGGAGTCCGCGGGGTGGCCGGTCGGGGTGTCGGTCGGCACCGACCGCCGGGTGGTGACCGCGACCAGCGAGGGCCGGGTCTACGGCTTCAGCCCGGCGTGACCGCGCGGCGATCCTCCGGGCGGCACAGAAACGCGCTCGCCCGCGCGGCGCGGCCGGTCCCGATGCGGGTCAGGACGAGGGTCAGCGGCCGGGTGCCGGCCGGGCGCAGCCGCGAACGCAGCCGATCGGGGTCGACGTCGACCCCGCGCACCAGGATCTCCAGCGGTCCGCCGTCGTGCGCCCTCAGCGCGGCCCGCAGGAGCTTCTCCCGCACCGGAACCCGCTCGAGGATCTCAAAGCCCCGCACGCCCTCGGGCAGCCGATCCCCGGTGAGGTAGGCGATGTCGGGGTCGAGCTGCCACAGGCCGTGCCGGGCGGCGTACTGGCGGACCAGCCCGGCGCGCACGACCGCGCCGTCGGGGTCGACGATCCACCGCCCCGGCGCGGCGCTGCCGCAGTCGTCGGGGTCGGCGTCGGTGAGCACCTCGTCGGGCCCGCCGCGCGCGAGCACACTGGCCCGGCGCCGCACGCCCGGCTCGGCCAGCGACGCCGGCCACAGGCAGGCCTCGCGCACCGCGCCGCCCACC
>CAYXOM010000333.1:0-9905 GCA_964466565.1 uncultured Mycobacterium sp. | reverse complement strand
CCAACAGCAGCCGGTGGGCGCGACGGGTGAGTGTGAGCATCAAAGTTCCTCGCTGTCTCGGGTTCGCGTTCGTCGCGGTGCCGCTGTCACCTGGTGAATCGGCGGATCGGCGGCGTACGTTACTTCAGCCTACTGCTGCAGCGGACTTCTGCACACCGGTATTCCCGCGGGCCGGCCGTGGTTCGATACCCACGGGGGACCGTGGACACCCGAGGAGTTCGCCCGATGCACTTGGACTTCACCGACCGCACCTATCTGGTCACCGGCGGCGGCAGCGGAATCGGCAAGGAGGTGGCGGCCGGCCTGGCCGCGGCCGGGGCCCATGTCATGGTCGTGGGCCGCGGGGCCGAGCGCCTGGCCGCGGCCGCCGCCGAGATCGCGCCAGCGGCCGAACCCGGCCGGGTCCGGCACGAATCGGCCGACGTGACCGACGAGGACGCCATGGCCCGGGTGGCGGGTGACGCGGCGGCCTGGAACGGCCGGCTGCACGGGGTGGTGCACTGTGCCGGGGGGTCGGAGACGATCGGCCCGGTCACCCAGATCGACTCCGCGGCGTGGCGGCGCACCATCGACCTGAATATCAACGGAACCATGTACGTCCTCAAACACACCGCGCGGGAGATGGTGCGCGGGGGCGGCGGCTCGTTCGTCGGCATCTCCTCGATCGCCTCGAGCAACGTCCACCGCTGGTTCGGGGCCTATGGGGTGGGCAAGGCGGGCCTGGATCACCTGATGATGCTCGCCGCCGACGAACTCGGACCGTCCTGGGTCCGGGTCAACGGCATCCGGCCCGGCCTGATCCGCACCGAGCTGGTCCAGGCGATCCTCGACTCGCCCGAGGTCAGCGACGACTACCGGCGGTGCACGCCGCTGCCGCGGACCGGGGAGGTGTCCGACGTCGCGAACCTGGCCATGTTCCTGCTCAGCGATGCGGCCGGCTGGATCACCGGGCAACTGATCAACGTCGACGGCGGCCACGGGCTGCGTCGCGGACCGGACATGTCCGGCATGCTCGAGCCGCTGTTCGGGGCCGAGGGCCTGCGCGGGGTGACGTGAGCACCCGCCCCGAACCCCTGCCGCCCGGACCCGGCCAGGAGTCGGTGTGGGACTACCCGCGCCCGCCGCGGCTGGAGCCGTTCGCCGGCCGGCTCGCCGTCGAACTCGGCGGGCAACTGGTCGCCGACGCCGACCGCGGCTGGCGGGTGCTGGAGACCAGTCATCCGCCGACCTACTACCTGCCGCGTGAGGCGTTCCGGGCCGGGGCCCTGCGGGATGCCGCCGGGTCCTCGTGGTGCGAGTGGAAGGGCCGGGCGCGCTATTTCGACCTGGTCGCCGACGGCACGGTCGCGCCGCGCGCGGCCTGGAACTACCCCGACCCGACGCCGGGCTTCACCGCCCTCCGGGACGCGATCGCGGTGATGCCCGGCCTGGTGGACCGGTGCACGGTCAACGGCGAGACGGTGGTGCCCCAGCCCGGCGGCTTCTACGGCGGCTGGGTCACCTCCGGAGTGGTCGGACCCTTCAAGGGCGGGCCCGGCTCGGCCGGCTGGTGAGCCCCTCGCCGGCCGCGGGGGCGGCGGCATGGGGGAGGGGCACCCGGCTGCGATGCAGCTTCGGCTGAGCGCATCACTGCGCGTGCCGGACGTAGACCGCGCAGGGTGTGGCTGGGCAGTCGAACAGCCACCTGAAGCGCCCCGGAGCGTCTCGAAGGACCGTCGCGGCCGTGCTGTCGGCGCCGACCAGGACCAGCGCAGTGCGCTCGTCGCCGAGCAGCAGCTCGATGTCCTCGGCGGCGGCCTCGTCGGGGATGCGTTGAGCCGTCGTCGACAGGTCGTGGGGCCACACTCGGTAGGGGAGCTCCACCGACCCGTCATACAGCGCGATCTGGCCCGGCCGCATGGCCTCCACCGCGTCCACGAAGGGCCCGGGCGGGCCGGCCGCGCCTACGGCGCGCCGCCGCTCCGCGTCGGTCATATTCAGATAGGCGCCTAGCGCCGGGCCCTCGCCGCGCAGCCCCGGATAGGCGGCCACGACGGACTGGGCGGCGCCAGCCGCCACCAGCCCGAAAACCAGGATGCGGGACCACCGCCGGCCCCGGAACCACTCTGTCGCCGGCACAGCGGCGGCCAGCACCAGGCCGGCGAACGCCAGCACGAAACGCGCCACGGCGGGTTCCGGCGTCGCCAGCGTCGCGACAACGATCAACCCCAGCACCAGCGCATCGAGGCCGCGGCAGTGCCGGATCAGGCGCACCGCGGCCACCGGCAAGGCCACCAGAACCACGATTCCCAGCCCGCCGACGCGCATGTCGAAGGCCGGAACCTGCGGCCAGATCACCGACCAGGAACCGATCACCCGCTGGACCACGTTGCCGTGGGTGCGTGGCGCAGCGGCCCCGGCGGCCAGCAACTCAGCGATGCTGAACTCACCGGGCAGGTGCAGGGGTCCTAGGTCGATACGCACCGGCCACACCGGGTTGCCCTGGTGCGCAATGTTTCTCAGGTATGTCTCCGCGCCCAACAACAACACCAACAGTCCCGCCAGCGGCACCACACTGATCAGCCGGGCGCGAACTGCCACCAGGGTGAGGGCGGCGAACAGCAACACGACGGCAGGCGCGGTGCTGGGCTTGGAACCCAGGAAGAGACCCAGGGCCACAGCTGCGAGGACCAGCCGTTCCCGCTCGGCCGGACCAAGCAGGAACGCAACAGTGCTGAGCGCCAACGCAGCCGACGCGACGTCGACGTAGTTTGTCGGCAGCTGCAACAACACCGCGGGCAGCGTCAGCCAGACCGCCCCCGCCGCGGCGGCCGCGTCGCTGCGGGCTCCCAGGCGCAGGGCAATCACGGCAATCGCCAACGCGCCGAGCAGACCGAACGGCAGCTGCGCGAGGTCGACCAGGGAATCGTCGGGAAGCATTGCCCGCCAGGCGATAAAGGTGTTCTCCACCACCTTGGGGTAGGTCGACAAGTAGGCGACCCCGGCGGGAACCCCGGCCAGCGTGCCGCCTTGCAGGGCGAAGTTCACGTAGGGCAAGTGATAGCCCAGCGCATCCCACTGCCAGACCGGCAGCAGGTAGCCGGCGGTGCCGGCGACGGCCACGGCAATTGATGCCACCACCAACACTGGGGCGGTGGCGACGCTGACCGGCCATCGCCGCGGCGCCGGCACCGGTACAGCGCGAACCCACACCGCAACCCAGACGCACACTGCCACCGCGACAGCCGATCCGGCCAAGACCGGACCGGTCAGGGCGCCGGCCGCCCCCAGTATCCGCACCCCCGATGCGACCATCGCGACCCACGCCACCGCCCCGGCCAGCAGCCGCTCAGCGTTCGTCGCCGCCGAGCGGTTCAGCAGCAGCGCCGACAACCCGAGAATTGTCGCCACCGCCACCGGCGCCATGATCGGCAGCAGCCCCCACCCACCCAGCGCCGGGATCATCCGCGCTGGGAGCCGATGTCATCGAGACCGAATCGCTCAGCCCCGCCCCATCGCTGCCCCGGCCCGAGGAAAGCCCACCAGCCCAGCAGCGCACCGAGCTGCAGCAGTAGCCGAAACGTGAAGGGCTCCAACACACTAGCCACCCCCGCTGCGACCAGGCTGACCCGATGCGGGTCGCCGATCCATCGGCGGTACTGGGCCACTGCCCACAGCTGGAACCCGAGGTTGATGGCCAGCGTGCCGCCCAGCACCATCGCGACCGGCGCCAGGACGTCGATGTTGCCGGTCGCAATGAAGTAGACCAGCAATACGAACGCGGTCAGGCCGTAGAGGGGGTGCACGGCGTCAACGGCCTTGACCGGCAGCATCACCGTGCCGATCCGTCCCATCCGCCTGCTTCCCACCATGGCGCGATACCACCACTGGGTTTGCAGAAATCCCCCGAACCAGCGCCGGCGCTGACGCAGCAGCGCCGGCACCGAGCCGGGTGCCGCGGTGCGCGCTTGGGCGGCGCCGAGCACCCGGAAGCGCCATTTCAGCTGTCGGTCACCGGAATAGCGGTACAACCGGTGCACTAGCTCATAGTCCTCTACCAGGCAGGCATCGTCGAATCCGCCAACATCGACGACGGCCGCCCGCCGAAAGCCCGCGAACGCCCCAGATATCAACTGCAGGCAGTCGACTCGCATCCAGGCATAGCGACCGAGGAAATTTCGGATGTACTCGTAGGTCTGGAAGAACTGCAGCGTTCGCCCGACGGGAGTGCGCCGTGACTTCGGGGTGATGACGCCGGTGATGCCGACCAGGTCGGGCTCTCGGGCGAACGCATCCCGCACAGCCGCAACGGCGGCGCGATCCAGCAGGGTGTCGGCGTCGACGGTGAGCACGACGTCGGCAGTCGTCTGCAGCAGCGCGGCGTTGAGGGCTTGGGCCTTGCCGGCATGCGGCAGCCGCCTCCAGCTCACCGGCACCGATCCCAAGAGCACCCGGTCACCGATTCCGTCGACACCGAAGCCGAATTCAGCCTCCAAGACGGCCGCGGTGTTATCGGTGGAGCCGTCATCGGCGATCACGATTTCATCGGGCGGGTCGCTCTGGTTGATCAGGGCACGGATGGTCGCGGGCAGATCCACGGACTCGTTATAGGCGGCGATCAGCACCGCGATGCTCGGCCTTCGCCCCGCCGCCCCGGGGGCCGCGCCGGTGGTGATCCGCCTGATGTGCCAGCCGGTGAAGAGCAACAGTGCGGCATCGTAGGCCAGGTAGGCCAACCCCACCGACCATGCCAGGATGCCGCCACGGCCGAACACCAACAGCAACAACGCCACCCACACGGCCAGCACGGCGAAGTGGATGGCCAGGCTCAACACAGGAGTGGGCGGCGGCGTCAGCCGCGACGAGAATCGGCGGCGCGAGTGGGCCAGCGCCGCGACGCCTTCGGATGCGCTCATTCACCCGGCCCGCCCACAAAGCTCACCAGCCCGGGCCGCTGGAGGGGACGTGGCGGCCACGGCAGCAAGCCTAATTCGGGGCGGCCGGCTGGGGTTGGCCGGCCGGTGGGCGGTCCGAACCCGTGAAACCTCCAACGGCTTCTGGTCACGCGCCGCAGCACAGGGGGTCTTCTCAGAGCCCCCTGTCGGGATTGAACTGTCGCGCCTGACATAGGTACAGGGGCGGCACGGCGCCCGGCAGGGAACACACATGCCTGGGGTGCTCCGGAAGTCACTCGATCCCGCCTCGATCTGCGTCCAGATGGTGTCCACCGCAATCCACTTAATGGTGGAAGTGGATGCAGGGGCCCAACTGGTAGCCCGGCGTGAGACCTCTAAGCCAGTTCAGAATAGTCCGACTGACCGTCTGATGGGCTATTCTCGGCACATGCGATTGCACATAACGGTCGACGACGAGCTCGTTGCCGAGCTCGATCAGCGGGCGGGAAGCCGCCGCCGCAGCGCGTTCATCGCGGAGTTGATTCGCCGGGGACTCGACGATGAGCGGCGATGGGACGATATCGAGGCCGCGCTTGGGGCCATCCCGGACCACGGCCACGAATGGGATGCCGATCCCGGTGAATGGGTCCGCCGGCAGCGGGCCGACCAGCGTCGCACCGGCTGAGATGGCGAGGGTGCTGCTCGACTCGACCGTGCTCATCGACGCCCTTCGCGGCCGTCCGGCGGGCGACCGACTACGCACTCTGCGCCGCCAGGGTGATGAGCCGTGGACGTGTGCGATCTCGATCGAGGAGATCTGGCGCGGACTGCTTCCCGGGGAGGAAGCCATCGCACAACGGCTCATGCGCGGGTTGCGGTGTGCACCACTGGGCCCGTCCGAAGGAAGTCGCGCCGGACAGTGGCGTCGAGAGTTCGCCGGACGTGGTATCACCCTTCACCAAGCCGACTGCCTGATCGCCGCCGCCGCGACGGGCATCGACGCGCGCTTGGCGACGGGCAACCCCGACGACTTCCCCATGCCCGGCATCACGGTCGAGCACTGGCCCGTCGGGCGCTGAGTCGGGTACCTGACTCCTGCCGGCGCCCGGGACGTCGCCGCCGCCTTGGACGTCTCCGCTGATCGCAGAGCGGAACGGTAGGCGCAACTCCGACCGTGTGACCGGCTTAGCATCAAAGTTTTCGCTGACCGTCAGCGTCAACCGCTTGTCGGTGTGCCTGAAATCGTCTCCCGTGAAGCGAAGCGGTTCACTGCCGAATTTCGACAGTGCGTATGCGAAGCAGTCCCCGTAGTTCAAACCGGCGCGATGCCGGCCCCTGCCGTAACGGCGGTAGGCGGCCGCGCCGCCTCAGCCTGTTCGGCATCGATGGCGACAAGATCAACGCCGGCCGGATGCAGCCAAAGGTCCAGTTCGCGTCCACCAGGCTCACCGGACCGCGCTTCGATGACGATGGCGGCCTCGAGGTACGGCGCAGTCGACATCAACCGGACCGGGGCAGCCGCCACGACAGCTTCAAACCCCGGCGCCTCCGGTACGTCGTTGATCATCGCTACGAGCGCCGAGGTGTCGAGCATCGATTTCACCGGGGGTACACACCGCCCTGGTGTGCGGTCCGGTCGCCACCTCGGTCGTTGCGATGTACTGCCTGGCAGGCGACAAAATCAACTCAAAGAAACAGTTCCCTCCGCCGATCGTTCCGCCCGGCACCCACCTCGCCCTCGGCCTGTCAACCAAAACGCGCCGCGGTTCGATGTGTCGACGGCAACTGAATACTTGCCAGTGTGCGGCAAGGTGGTTTCTAGGCGCGGTCGCAACGACAATGCGAAGATTTGAGGTCCCGCTTGGTCGCCGTGGTCGCGGCTTCGTTCTCGACGACATGGACCGCCAAT
Organism: uncultured Mycobacterium sp.; assembly: GCA_964466565.1. Classification (GTDB taxonomy): domain Bacteria; phylum Actinomycetota; class Actinomycetes; order Mycobacteriales; family Mycobacteriaceae; genus Mycobacterium. The sequence goes on along the minus strand of CAYXOM010000333.1, from coordinate 3,122 downwards.
TCGTCGCTCCCGCTGGCTGAAAGCCGGTTTCTCTGGAGCCCCCTGTCGGGATTGAACCGACGACCTTTCGCTTACAAGGCGAGTGCTCTACCACTGAGCTAAGGAGGCGCGGCGGGACCTGCGCCGCGACCGAAGCGCGACGCGGCACGGCACGAAGCCTAGCCGGTCACTCCTCGGCGTCGTGGACCGCCTCGGGACGCATGTCACGGCCCGGGTAGCGGCGCCGGCCGGGGATCGGGATCAGATCGGCGATGTTGCTAAGCGGGTTGACCACTGACGAGAGCGCGATCACCGCCTCGCGAAGTGTCTCGATCGTCGGCGCCAGGGCCTCCAGACCGGGAGCCAGCCGATTGAGGGTGTCGGCCACGTCGGCGAGTTGCTCGAGCGGCCCGTTGCGCGCGGTCAGCGTGTCGATCAGTCCGCCCTCGGCCACCAGCCGGTCGGCCAGTCCGTCCTCGGCAAGCAGTCGCTCGACCAGACCGTCCTCGGCGAGCAACTGGTCGACTAGTCCGCCGGGAGCCAGGGCGCGCTGCAGGCCGCCGCCCTCGGCGGTCATCCGCTCGAGCACCCCGTCCGGTGCGGTCAGCCGGTCGAGCAGGCCGCCGGGACGCATCAGCCGGTCCAGCGGGCCGTCGGAGGCCAGCGCCCGACCCAGCGGGGCGTCCTCCTCGATCAGCTGGGCGAACTTGTTGGCGCGCTCGATCGTCTCGTCCAGGCCCAGAAAGCGGACCATCGCGTCACGCGCCGTCGGCGCCTCGCCGTCACCCAGGGTGCGCCTGACCAGATCGAACGTCGCTCCCGCGACGTCCAAGCCGGCATCGGCGGCGACCAGCCCGACCTTCACCGGGGCCACGGCGAGGTCCACGACCAGCTTGGTCAGGTCCATCGCCTGAGTCTATGGCCCGGGACCCCGGCCGGGCCTCAGTCCGCCGCCAGCGCGGCGACGATCTTCGCCTGGGCCTCGTCGAGGGATTCCGGCGTGGGATTGCGGTCGACGTGGGCGAATCCGAAGTCGGTGAGGTTGTAGGCCGGAAAGACGTGGACGTGCAGATGGGGCACTTCGAGGCCGGCGATGATCATGCCTGCGCGCTCCGAGCCGAAGGCCGCGCACACCGCCCTGCCGATCCGCTGGGCCACCCCCATGACCCTGGTGAACAGCTCCGGTTCGACGGTCTGCCAGTTGTCCACCTGGGCGCGCGGCACCACCAGGGTGTGGCCCTGTGTCATCGGCTCGATCGTGAGGAAGGCGACCACCCCGTCGTCGCCGAGGTCGTCCTCGTAGACGAACCGGCCCGGCAGTTCGCGGTTGATGATCCGGGTGAAGACAGACGCCATCGGGTCAGCTTAAGGCGGGCCGCCGGCGCGGTGCCCCGCGATCTGCCGCCCGTGCACGGTGGCCCGCAATTCCGCCACCGTTGGTTTAGCGTCTACCGCACGGCGCCGGAGGCGGAGGGAGCTGATCGGATATGGCTGTCGGTGACACCGCCACCGGGCGGGGAATCCCGCGCCCGCCCAGGCTCTGGCAGGCCCTCGTGCCGCTGGTATTCCTGGTCGTCGCGCTGGCTCTGGCCATCAAGCTGTACGGCGCCGACTCGGTCGGCGGACCGGTCCAGGTGGCGCTGCTGCTGGCCGCGGCGCTGGCCGCCCAGGTGGGCTACCTCAACGGCCACACGATCGAGGAACTGACCAAGGCCGCGGTCGACAGTGTCGGCTCGGCGATGGGCGCCATCTTCATCCTGTTCGCGGTGGGCGCACTGATCGGCACCTGGAACATGTCCGGCACCATCGCGACCCTGGCCAGCTGGGGTATCCGGATTCTGAATCCCGATCTGTTCTACGTCGTGGCCGCCGTGCTCTGTGCGGTCATCGCGGTGTCGGTCGGCAGTTCGTGGACCGTGATGGGCACCATTGGCGTCGCCCTCGTCGCCGTCGCCGGAGGCCTGGGTCTGACCACGGCGATCGCGGCCGGCGCCGTCATCTCCGGGTCCTACTTCGGCGACAAGATGTCGCCGCTGTCGGAGACGACGAACCTCGCCGCGGCGGTCGCCGGCACCGAACTCTACAAGCACATCCGATCGATGGTGGTCACGACGTTGCCGGCGATCCTGATCAGCCTGGGCATCTACCTGATCCTGGGTCTGAGCGCCAAACCCGCGGGTGGCATCGACGTTCCCGAGGAACTGCGCGACATCGAGCGACTGTTCACCATCAGCGTCGTGACGCTCATCCCGTTGGCCGTGGTGGTCATCCTGGCGGCGCGGAAGATCCCGCCGGTCTTCGCGATCCTCGCCGGCGCCCTCACCGGCGGGCTGGTCGCGATCGTTCTCCAACCGGCCGCCGTTCGCGCCTTCGTCGCCGACGACGCCCTGGGCACCCCGCTGGTGATGCTCAAAGGTGTCTGGGATGCGATGGCGACCGGCTTCGTCGCCGATACCGGGAGTCAGGCGGTGGACGATCTGCTCAGCGGCGGCGGCATGCAGGGCATGCTGACCACCATCTGGCTGATCATCACCGCGCTGGCCTTCGGCGGGATCATGTACCACACCGGTTTCCTCGGCAAACTGATCGAGCCGCTGCGCCGGCGCGCCACGACCCCCCGGGGGGCGATGGCCGCGACCGGTGCCACCGCCATCGGGGTCAACGTCGTCGCCGGCGATCAGTACCTGGCACTGGTGCTGACCGGGAACGTCTTCAAGGAGGAGTTCAGGAGCCGGGGCATCGCGCCGCAGTCGCTGTCCCGCCAGATCGAGGACACCGCGACGGTCACCTCGCCGCTGGTGCCCTGGAACTCCTGTGGCGCCTACGCCGCCGGTGTCCTCGGCATCACCACCCTGGCCTACCTGCCGTTCGCCTTCTTCAACTGGATCAACCCGCTGATCTCGTTCGCCTACGCCGCTCTCGGCATCGGTATCCAGAAGGCCGAGGCGGCGGGCAGCCCGGCGCCGGCCACCGGGCGGGGAACCCCCGACGCGATCTCCGGCCGGGACGTCGAGGAGGTTCCGGAGGACGGCGCAGCCCGCTGACTAGCTGTACCCAGCCACCACGTTGGTCACAGTCGGCTGGTGGGCGGTAGTCCTCCGAGTGCGCTGTGACGTCGTTGAGTGTTGTAGTGCTTGAGCCAT
>CAYXOM010000332.1:0-3635 GCA_964466565.1 uncultured Mycobacterium sp. | reverse complement strand
CGCGGCGGGCACCGACCGCTCCGTCCCGCCGACCCGGACAGTGCGCACCAGGTTGCCGTCGGGGCTCGGCGTGTTCGGTGGGGGCGGACTGGCCAGCAGCATGCTGAAGTCGCCGAGGCTGCTCACCGAGTCCAGGCGCCGGTCCAGCTGGCTGTACTGGTCGTTGGTGACACCCACCCACACCCAGGTGCCGAGGGTGAGCACCAGGATGACGACCGCGAGGGCGGCCGTGATCACGATGGTCCGTAGCGACAGCATCCGGTTGGGCAGGCGCTGGAGCAGCCGGTAGACCAGTTCGTCGGGTTTCATCGCCGTCCCCGCCCGTCTCGTGCCGGCCGGACTTGTGTCGGCCTTTCCTGCGACGGCCGGCCGTGCCCGGCCGCCGGCCGGGACCGTTCGTTCAGGAGGCCGCCTTCTCGTCTTCGGTGGCCGCCGCGATCTCCTCGAGTTGCTCGATCCGGGTGCGTGCGTAGGCCTGCTGCTCGGTGATGGTCAACTGGCCGCGCTGGTTGCCGGTGAAGGTTCCGACCCACGACAGCGCCGTCGTCAGCCGGGCCCGGAAACCGACCAGGTAGACCAGGTGCAGGAACAGCCAGGCCAGCCACGCGATGAACCCGCTGAACTCCAGCGGCCCGACCTGGGCGACCGCCGAGTAGCGGGACACCGTGGCCATCGAGCCCTTGTCGAAGTACTCGAAGGGTTCCCGGGCCGCCGGGTCGGCGCCCCTCAGTTCGGCCTTGATGAGCTTGGCCGCATACCGGGCGCCCTGGATCGCCCCCTGCGCCTGGCCTGGCACGCCCTCGACGAAGGCCATGTCGCCGACGACGAAGACGTTCGGGTGGCCCGGCACGGTCAGATCCGGAAGCACTTTGACCCGGCCGGCCCGGTCCACTTCGGCGCCGGACTGCGAGGCGATGATCCTGCCGAGCGGGCTGGCGGCCACCCCGGCCGACCACACCTTGGTCTGGCACTCGATGCGCTCCTCGCGGCCGTCGGCGTGCCGGACGTTGATGCCGTTGCGGTCGACATCGGTGACCAAGGCGTTGAGCTGGATCTCGACCCCCAGTTTCTCCAGTCGGGCTGCGGCGCGGCCGCCCAGCTTCTCGCCCATCGGCGGCAGCACCAGGGGGGCGGCGTCGAGCAGGATGACCCTGGCCCTGGTCGTGTCGATGTGCCGGAACGCCCCGTTGAGGGTGTGGTCGGCGAGTTCGGCGATCTGACCGGCCATCTCGACCCCGGTGGGTCCGGCCCCGACCACCACGAACGTGAGCAGCTTCGCGCGGCGCAGCGGATCGCTGGAGCGCTCGGCCTGCTCGAACGCGCCCAGGATGCGGCCGCGCAGTTCGAGCGCGTCGTCGATGGTCTTCATCCCGGGCGCCCACTCGGCGAAGTGGTCGTTGCCGAAGTAGGACTGACCCGCCCCGGCGGCCACGATCAAGGTGTCGTAGGGGGTCCGGTAGGTGTGCCCCAGCAGCACCGAGTCCACGGTGCGCGCGGCCAGGTCGACGCTGGTGACCTCACCGAGCAGTACCTGACAGTTGCGCTGTTTGCGCAGCACCACCCGGGTCAGCGGGGCGATCTCGCCTTCGGAGATGATCCCGGTGGCAACCTGGTAGAGCAGGGGCTGGAACAGGTGGTGGGTGGTCTTGGCGATGAGTTTGATGTCGACGTCGGCCCTCTTCAGCTTCTTCGCGGCGTTGAGGCCGCCGAAGCCCGAGCCGATGATGACGACTCTGTGCCGATCCGATGGCGTGGCACCGGGGTGGCTCATTTTCGCTCCTCAGCGTGTCGCGGGTGAAGTCCCCTCGGGACGGTTCCACGGTAGCGGCCCGGGGCGGCGCCGGCGCGGCAGCCTCAGCGTCCGACGACCGGCCGGAGCGCCTCGGCGACGGCGGTGATGGATCCGGGCAGGTACCGCGGCAGATTGACGATCACCCCGTCTACTCCCGCGTCGACGACTTTGGTCGTGACCGTCGCCGCGATGCGTTCGGCGTCGCCGACGACCATGCTGCCGCGTATCGCCGGTGGAATCTGATCCTCGGCGAAATCCGGATCGGGCACCGCCGTCAGCAGGACGCTGGTCTCCAGCGTGGCGCGGTCCCGGCCGACCTCCTCGCAGCGCCGGTCCAGGGCCGCCATCTTCCCCGGTAGATCCTCGAAGGAGGCGATCACATTGAGGTGGTCGAAATACCTGGCCGCCAGGCCGAAGGTCTTCCGCTCCCCGCTGCCGCCGATCATCAGCGGGATGTGGTCCCGGTACCGCGGCACCGCCACGGCATCGACCGTCGAGTAGTGCTCGCCGGAGAAGCTCACCGACTCGCCGGCGATCATCGGAAGGATGATCTGCAGGGCTTCGTCGAGTTTGGCGAATCGATCGGTGAACGTCCCGAATTCGAAGCCGAACGAGGTGTGCTCGAGTTCGAACCAGCCCGTCCCGATCCCCAGCACCGCGCGCCCGGCGCTGAGGACGTCGAGCGTGGTGACGGTCTTGGCCAGCAGTGCGGGATTTCGGTAGGTGTTGCCCGTCACCAAAGTGCCCAGCAGCACCCGCCCGGTGGCGCCGGCCAGGGCGCCGAGGGCGGTGTAAGCCTCGAGCATCGGCTGGTCGGGGGCGCCCAGCATGGGCAGTTGGTAGAAGTGGTCCATGAGGAAAACCGCGTCGAATCCCGCCTCCTCGGCCTCGCGTGCCTGGGCGACCACGGTGGGGAACAAGTCGGCGACCCCGGTGCCGTAGGAGAAATTGGGGATCTGCAGGCCGAGTCGGATCGTCACCCCGCTGAGGGTAGTGCGGGTGTCAGGCCGACCAGGCGGCGGCGCAGCCGACGTGCAGCGTCTGGCCGGTGATGTGCCGGGCCGCGGGCGTGGTGAGGAACACCGCCATCCGGGCGATCTCCGCGGCCGGCGACGGGAGGGCGGCGTGCAGTCCGGCGTATCCCTGGTCCGGGCCGCGCCCGCAGGCCAGGGCGTTCACCGTGATTCCGCGGGTGCCCAGGCGGGTGGCGTGGGCAGCGGTCCACGCCGACAGCGCCGCCTTGGCCGCCGCCCGCACGGCGGCGTGTCCTCCGTGATCCCCGGGTGAATCCGGGAGGACGACCACCACCGACCCCCCGGAGCGCAACCGGTCGCCGGCGACGTGGGTGGCGACCACCGCCGAGACGACAAAGCGTTCGAAGGCGTCCCGCCATACGGAGGCCACCGCGGCCGGGTCCGGGCCGCCCGGATCGGCGCCGCCGGGATCGGGCCCCGGCACGTAGATGATCGCGTCGAGGAGTGGATCGGCGGGGTCCGGCCGCTCCGCGGCAGCGGTGAGTACCCGGTGGCCGGCTAGGCCGAACGCCTCGGCCACGCCGCGTCCGACCTCCGTGTCGGCGCCGCAGACCAGCACGTCCATCACACACCTCCGGGGATCGCGGTCGGAAAGGAGGCTACCCCGGCAGCAGTCGCCGGAGCGGGGCCCGGACGAGTTCGCCCGGGCCGCGGCCGCCCGGCTTGCCCGCAACGGTGAACCCGCAGGCCGACACGACCAACCCCGACACTTGCGTCACGCGGGTAACACGGTAGGTTCTTCGCCATGATCGACCCGGACGCCCCTCGGCGCGCCGGCCTGCGGGCGGCTCTCGCCGCCGCCGCGGTTG
>CAYXOM010000331.1:0-19766 GCA_964466565.1 uncultured Mycobacterium sp. | reverse complement strand
TGGTTCGTCGACAACACCTACGAGTACCCGCTGGTGCCCTCGGTACCGGCCGCCCCCGGCCTGCCGCCGCTGGATTCGCTGCGCGGACCCGACGTCGCGCTGGCCGACCTCGCCGCCCTTCCGGAGACCCTGGCGATGCTGGAGGACGTCGGACTGCAGTGATCCACACCGCGACCCCGACGCCGGCGACCGCACCGGCTCCGACCGCCCGACCCCCCCGGTTGCTCCTGGCGGCCGGGACGCTCACCGCGGCGGTCGCGGTGATCCCGTTGCTCTACCTGACGGTGCGGGCCGGCGGCGCCGGCGCGGCGCGCATCCTCGACGTCCTGGCCCGGCCGCGCACCCTCGAGACCGTGGCCACCTCGGTGTCCCTGGTCGCGGTCGTGGTCGGCGCCTGCCTGCTGATCGGCATCCCGACCGCCTGGCTGGTCGCCCGGGCGCACCTGCCGCTGCGGGGATGGTGGCTGGCGGTCCTGTCGCTGCCGCTGGCGATCCCCTCCTACGTGGCGGCCTACGCGTGGATCTCGCAGTTCCCGGCCATGGGAGGGTTCTGGGCCGCCGCCCTGGTGCTGACCCTGGTGTCGACCCCCTATGTGGTGTTGCCGGTGGCCGCGGCGCTCTCGGCGGCGGACCCCGCACTCGAGGAGGTGGCCCGCTCACTGGGCCGCGGGCCGGTGCGCGCCTTCGCCACCACCTCCCTGCCGCAGGCCTGGCCCGCCGCCGCCGGCGGCGCGTTGCTGGTCGCCCTCTACGTGCTCTCCGACTTCGGCGCGGTGGCCCTGCTGCGCGTCGACGCGTTCACCCGCGTCATCTACGCCTCCTACCGGGCCAGCTTCGACCGGGTGACGGCCACGGTGCTGGCACTGGTGCTGGTCGCCCTGGCGGCCGGCCTGGTGATCGCCGAGCGACGCGTGCGCGGACGCATCAGCCGCTGGCGGGTCGGCAGCGGCACCCAGCGCCGCGCGGCTCCGGTTCACTTGAGCACCCCGGCCCGGATCGCGGCGATCGGCTGGCTGACCGTCCTGACCGGGACGGCACTCGGGGTCCCACTCGTCTCGCTGGTGCTGCGCATGCGCCAGGGCAGCCGGACGCCGCTGGATCCGGCCGAACTCGCCTCCGCGGCAATGACATCGCTCGGGGTGGCCGGTGCGGGGGCGGTGGTCGCGGTGGCGCTGGCGCTGCCGGTGGGCGTGCTGGCGGCCCGGTACCGGACCCCGGCGGTGCGCTGGATCGAGACCCTCTCCTACACCGGCCACGCACTGCCCGGCGTGGTGGTCGGGCTCGCACTGGTCTTCCTCACCCTCGCGGTCCTGCCGGCCGCCTACCAGACGGTGGCCACCCTCGCGGTCGCCTACGCGGTGTTGTTCGGGCCCAAGGCGATCGGCGCGACCCGGGCCGCGACGGCCGCCGTCCCGCCGGCCCTGGAAGAGAACGCCCGCACCCTCGGCCGGGGTCCGCTGCGGGCCTGGGCGGAGACGACTCTGCGGCTCACCGCGCCCGGCATCGCCGCCGGCGGGCTGATCGTGGCGCTGACCGCGATGAAGGAACTGCCGGCCACCCTGATGCTGCGCCCCACCGGGCTGGACACCCTGGCCACCGAACTGTGGAGCCGGACCGAGGTCGCCGCCTACGGCTCGGCGGCGCCGTACGCGATCGCGCTGGTCGCGCTGGCGGCGGTGCCGGCCTGGCTGCTGAGCCGGGCGATGGGTGCGGGCCTGTGACCGCCGTGTCCGTGCACGGCCTGGTCGCCGGCTACGGCAGCCGGGCGGTGCTCGGCGGGCTCGACCTCGAGGTGCCCTCCGGCGCGTTCGCCGCGGTGCTGGGCGCCAGCGGTTCGGGGAAGACCACCCTGCTGCGGGTGCTGGCCGGATTCCTGCGACCCGACGCCGGCACGGTCCGCTTCGGCGGCAGCGTCGTCGCCGCGGCCGGTCCGGACGGGGTCTTCGTCCCGCCGGAGCGACGCCGGATCGGGATCGTCCCGCAGGAGGGGGCGCTGTTCCCGCATCTCAGCGTGGGCGGCAACGTCGGCTTCGGGGTGCCCCGCGGATCCCGGGCGCGGATCGCGGAGGTGCTCGACCTGGTCGGCATGTCCGGGTACGAGCGGGCGCGGCCGCACGAGCTGTCCGGCGGGCAGCAGCAGCGCGTCGCTCTCGCACGGGCGCTGGCGCCACGGCCCCGGGTGGTGCTGCTCGACGAGCCGTTCACCTCGCTGGACGCCGGCCTGCGCTCCCGGATCAGATCCGAGGTGCGCGAACTGCTGCGGTCGCTGGGTACGACGGCGGTGCTGGTGACCCACGACCAGGACGAGGCGCTGTCGACCGCGGATCTGGTGGCGGTGCTGCGAGCCGGGCGCATCGTGCAGTGCGGCTCCCCTCAAGAGGTGTACGACAGCCCGGCCGATCTGGAGGTGGCCCGGTTCGTCGGGGACGCCGTCGAACTGCCGGCCGCCGGTGACTCCGACCGGGTTCGCTGCGCGCTCGGCGAGATCGCGGTGCGACCCCGCGCGGCGGGCCACCGCGGCGGCGGCCCGGCGACGGTCGTGCTTCGGCCCGAGCAGCTGCTGCTGGCCGGTGCGAACGGGCAGGCCGGCGGCGGTACGGGAGTGGTCCGCGAGTCGGCCTACTTCGGTCACGACTGCCTGCTGCGGGTCGAATTGGCCGACGGCACCCGGGTGCCGGTCCGGGTCGCCGGCGGCGCCCCGCCGCCGGCGCCCGGCACCGAGGTCGTCGTCAGCGTGGCCGGGGCGGGACTGCTCTTCGACACCCCGCGGACCGCCCACGTCGCCGGTGCCCCGCACACCGCCCGATCCGGCTAGCATCGGGGCATGGCGGATGTGATCCCCGCCACCTTCGACCTCGAGGGGGTCCCATGTCACGAGCCGCGGAACTGGCCGAACTGCACCACCTGGCGGGAACCCTGCGCCGGGTGGTGTCTTCGCTGCAGCAGCGCTACGAGGCGGCGCCGGCCATGCGACGGCTGGTCCTCGACACCGATCGCATCCTGGCTGACCTGGAGTTACTCGAGTCCGACGCGGCCGAACTGGAGATGATGGCCGGGCCGGGCGCGCACACCGGCGAGAAGATCCAGGTGCCCGACACCCCGTATGACTCGGAGTTCTGGCGCGACGTCGACGACGAGGGCGTAGGGGGCCACTTCCGGCGCTGACCCGTTTGGCACCCGGCGCGCCGACCTGGTTACCCTGCGAGATACCGACGCGAAGGGACCACCGAATGAGCGCACCCGCCACCAATCGGCGAAGCAGCGGGGTCTTCTCGCCGAAACGGCCCGCGATCGCCGAGCGGACCCTGCGGACCGACCAGTGGTGGCTGCCCGCGCTGTGGACCAATATCGGCCTGTCGGCATTCGTGGTCTATGCGACCGTGCGGGCCTTCATGCAGAAGTGGTACTACGTTCCCGAATACCACTACCTGACGCCGTTCTACTCCCCGTGCCTGAGCAAGGGATGCACTCCGGAGGCCAGTCACTTCGGGCAGATCCTGCCCGACGTGTGGTGGCTTCCCTACGCGGCTCTCTCGCTACCGTTCCTGCTGCTGTTCCGGGTCACCTGTTACTACTACCGCAAGGCCTACTACCGGTCGGTGTGGCAGTCGCCGCCGGCCTGCGCGGTGGCCGAGCCGCACGCCACCTACTCCGGCGAGACCCGTTTCCCGCTGATCCTGCAGAACCTGCACCGCTACTTCTTCTACGCGGCGGCCCTGATCTCGGTGATCAACACCTACGACGCGATCATGGCCTTCCGCTCGCCGACGGGGTTCGGACTCGGCCTGGGCAACATCATCCTGCTCGTCAACGTGATCCTGCTGTGGACCTACACGCTGTCCTGCCATTCCTGCCGGCACATCATGGGCGGCCGGCTCAAGCACTTCTCCGAGCACCCGGTCCGCTACCGGCTGTGGACCCTGATCAGCAAGCTGAACACCCGGCACATGCTGTTCGCCTGGATCACGCTGGGGACCCTGGTACTCACCGACCTCTACATCATGCTGGTCGCCAGCGGGGCGATCTCCGACCTCCGATTCATCGGCTAGACACCCACCACCGGGGAAGCGAGGACCCATGACTGCATCCGACCCTCATCGGCCAGGCACCACCGCAGAGGTCGAGCGGCACTCCTTCGACGTCGTCGTGATCGGCGCCGGGGGATCCGGACTGCGGGCGGTCATCGAAGCCCGCCAGCGGGGGCTCACGGTCGCCGTGGTGTGCAAGTCGCTGTTCGGCAAGGCCCACACCGTGATGGCCGAGGGCGGGTGCGCCGCCGCGATGGGCAACGCCAACGCCAAGGACAACTGGCAGGTCCACTTCGCCGACACGATGCGCGGCGGGAAGTTCCTCAACAACTGGCGGATGGCCGAACTGCACGCCCAGGAGTCCCCCGAGCGGGTCTGGGAGCTGGAGACCTACGGCGCCCTGTTCGACCGCACCAAGGACGGCCGGATCAGCCAGCGCAACTTCGGCGGCCACACCTACCCCCGGCTGGCCCACGTCGGCGACCGCACCGGACTGGAGATCATCCGGACCCTGCAGCAGAAGATCGTCTCGCTGCAGCAGGAGGACAAGGCCGAACTCGGCGACTACGAGGCCCGCATCAAGGTCTTCCACGAATGCTCGATCACCGAGTTGATCCTCGACGACAGCACCGGGACCAAGCGGGTGGCCGGAGCCTTCGGGTATTGGCGCGAGACCGGCAAGTTCATCGTGTTCGAGGCGCCGGCGGTGGTGCTGGCCACCGGCGGCATCGGAAAATCCTTCAAAGTCTCCTCGAACTCCTGGGAGTACACCGGCGACGGCCACGCGCTGGCACTGCGCGCCGGTTCGGCCCTGGTCAACATGGAGTTCATCCAGTTCCACCCGACCGGGATGGTCTGGCCGCCGTCGGTGAAGGGCATCCTGGTCACCGAGGGCGTCCGCGGCGACGGCGGCGTGCTCACCAACGCCGACGGCGAGCGGTTCATGTTCAACTACATCCCGCCGGTGTTCAAGGGCCAGTACGCCGAGACCGTCGCCGAGGCCGACCAGTGGCTCAAGGACAACGACTCCGCCCGGCGCACCCCCGATCTGCTGCCGCGCGACGAGGTGTCGCGCGCGATCAACGCCGAGGTCAAGGCCGGGCGCGGCGGGCCGCACGGCGGGGTGTTCCTCGACATCGCCTCCCGGCTGCCCGCCGAGGAGATCAAGCGCCGGCTGCCGTCGATGTACCACCAGTTCATCGAACTGGCCGAGGTCGACATCACCAAGGAGCCGATGGAGGTCGGACCCACCTGCCACTACGTCATGGGCGGCATCGAGGTCGACCCGGACACCGGTGCCGCGGCCACCCCGGGGCTGTTCGCCGCGGGCGAGTGCGCCGGGGGCATGCACGGCTCCAACCGCCTGGGCGGGAACTCGCTCTCGGACCTGCTGGTGTTCGGGCGGCGCGCGGGCCTGGGAGCCTCCGACTACGTGCGGGCACTGGCCGACCGGCCGCAGGTCGCCGAGGAGGCCGTCGAGTCCGCGGCCGCGATGGCCCTGGCGCCGTTCACCGGTCCCGAGGGCCGGGAGAAACCCGAGAACCCCTACACCCTGCACGCCGAGTTGCAGCAGACGATGAACGACCTCGTCGGCATCATCCGGACCGGCGAGGAGATGAGTGCGGCGCTGGCCAAGCTCGAGGAGTTCAAGGCCCGGTGCCGCAACATCGAGGCCGACGGACGCCGCGAGTTCAACCCGGGCTGGCACCTGGCGATGGACATGCGCAACATGCTGCTGGTCAGCGAATGCGTTGCCCTCTCCGCGCTGACCCGCAAGGAGAGCCGGGGCGGCCACACCCGCGACGACTACCCGTCGATGGATCCGCAGTGGCGGCGCACCCTGATGGTCTGCCGCGCAGCGGGCGACGACCCGGTGATGCCGGCGGTCAGCGTCGAGCGCGAGGAGCAGCCGCCGATGCGCGAGGACCTGCTGGCGCTGTTCGACATCGAGGAACTCGGCAAGTACTACACCGACGAGGAACTGGCGCACCATCCGGGACGGAGCGAGGCATGAGCTACCAGGCGAACCTGCGGGTCTGGCGCGGCGACGACGAGGGCGGCGACCTGCGCGACTTCTCCGTGCAGGTCAACGAGGGCGAAGTGGTCCTCGACATCATCCACCGGCTGCAGGCCGAGCAGGCACCCGACCTGGCGGTCCGGTGGAACTGCAAGGCCGGCAAGTGCGGCTCGTGCTCGGCGGAGGTCAACGGCCGCCCGCGCCTGATGTGCATGACCCGGATGTCGACCTTCGACGAGAGCGAGACCATCACCATCACCCCACTGCGGGCCTTCCCGGTGATCCGCGACCTGGTGACCGACGTGTCCTTCAACTACGAGAAGGCCCGAGAGATCCCGGCGTTCGCCCCGCCCAAGGAACTGCAGCCCGGCGAGTACCGGATGGAGCAGATCGACGTCGAGCGCTCCCAGGAGTTCCGCAAGTGCATCGAGTGCTTCCTGTGCCAGAACGTCTGCCACGTGGTGCGCGACCACGAGGAGAACAAGAAGGCCTTCGCCGGCCCCAGGTACCTGATGCGCATCGCCGAGTTGGACATGCACCCGCTGGACACCATGGACCGCAAGGACATGGCCCAGGAGGAGCACGGTCTTGGCTACTGCAACATCACCAAGTGCTGCACCGAGGTGTGCCCCGAGCACATCAAGATCACCGACAACGCGCTGATCCCGATGAAGGAGCGCGTGGCCGATCGCAAGTACGACCCGGTGGTGTGGCTGGGCAACAAGCTGTTCCGCCGGGGCTGACGCCTCGGTGTTTCCCGCCGCCCGGCGGGGGGTAGTCGGTCGGTCATGGACATCGCACGCAGCAACAACGAGATCCGCAGCGCGATCCGGCACCTCTCCGAGCGTGTCCGGCAGGCCCGTCGCGAAGGCCGGATGGACGACGTGGCGCAGCTGGAGCGCCGGATCGCCGACTACCGGACCGAACTGGGGCTTCGCCCCTGACCGGAGCCGCCGAACCGCGGTCTCCGAGCGGCTAGTCCGCCGGCTCGAGCCGGCGGAAGGTGCTGCGGTGGAAGACGATCGGGGACACTTCGGGATGAACGTGGAGATCCCGGATGCGCAGGGTCACGATCGTGTGGTCGCCGGCCGGTAGCTGCTGCTCGACGGCCCCCTCCAACCACAGGCAGGTGCCGCCGAGGAACACCGCGCCGCTCGGCGAGGTGACCGTGTCCAGGCCGGCGAAGCGATCGGAGTCCCGCGCCGCCAGGGTCCGGGCGGCACCGTGGTGGTCCTCGCCCAGCACGCTGATGCCCAGCGCGGGCACACCGGCGAGCCTCGGCCACGTCCGCGATGTGTTCTGCACGCAGAACAGAACCAGCGGCGGGTCCAGCGAGACCGGAACGAACGTGCTGGCGGCCATGCCGACCCGCTCGCCCGCCGCCTCGGCGGCGATCGCGATCACCCCGGACGGGACCTGCCCGAAGGCCTCGCGCAGGGCGGCAGGTTCCAGTGCATGCGCCATGGGTCAAGTATCGCGGTGGCGGCCGGCGTCCGGCTGATCGGGGGAGCCGCACCGCACCTCCGGCGATCTTGGGCACGATCGGCGATCTTGGTCACAGTCGGCTTGCTCGGAGATCACCGGCCGGTATATCTTCAAGACATTACCGGTGGGTAACTTCAGCTGAAGTGCCCAACCCCTGGTGGCGTTCTCATCGAGGAGGAACCCGTGAGCCACTACAAGAGCAACGTCCGCGACCAGGTGTTCAACCTCTTCGAGGTGTTCGGCCTGGACTCCGCCCTGGGCGAGGGCGACTTCGCCGACCTCGACCGCGACACCGCCACCGAGATGCTCGGCGAGTTCGCCCGGTTGTGCGAGGGCCCGATCGGGGACTCCTTCGTCGACGGCGACCGCAATCCTCCGGTCTTCGACCCGGCGACGCACACCGTCACCCTTCCGGAGTCTTTCAAGGCCTCGGTGCGGACCTTCATCGAGGGCGGCTGGGACAAGGTCGGCCTGATGGAGGACCTGGGCGGCATGCCCGCCCCGAAGGCCCTGCTGTGGGCGCTGCACGAGCATCTGCTCGGCGCGAACCCCGCGGTGTGGATGTACGGCGGCGGCGCCGGATTCGCCCAGATCGTGCATCACCTGGGCACCGAGGAGCAGAAGAGGTGGGCGGTGCTGGCCTCCGAGCGCGGCTGGGGCGCCACGATGGTGCTCACCGAACCGGACGCCGGTTCCGACGTGGGCGCCGGACGCACCAAGGCGGTCCGGCAGGAGGACGGCTCCTGGCACATCGACGGGGTCAAGCGGTTCATCACCTCGGCGGACTCCGACGATCTCTTCGAGAACATCATGCATCTGGTGCTGGCGCGTCCCGAGGGCGCCGGGCCGGGCACCAAGGGCCTGTCGCTGTTCATCGTGCCGAAGCTCCTCTTCGACCCCGAGACCGGCGAGCCGGGCGAGCGCAACGGCGTCTTCGTGACCAACGTCGAGCACAAGATGGGCCTGAAGGTCTCGGCCACCTGCGAGCTGACCTTCGGCCAGCACGGCGTGCCGGCCAAGGGCTGGTTGGTCGGCGAGGTGCACGAGGGCATCGCGCAGATGTTCGACGTCATCGAGCAGGCCCGGATGATGGTGGGCACCAAGGCGATCGCCACCCTGTCCACCGGCTACCTCAACGCGCTGGAGTACGCCAAACAGCGTGTGCAGGGCGCCGACCTGACCCAGATGACCGACAAGACCGCCCCGCGGGTGACCATCACCCACCACCCTGACGTTCGCCGCAGCCTGATGACCCAGAAGGCCTACGCGGAGGGCCTGCGGGCGGTGTATCTGTTCACCGCGACCTATCAGGACGCGGCGGTGGCCAAGGCTCTCCACGGCGTCGACGCCGAGCTGGCGTTCAAGGTCAACGACCTGATGCTGCCGATCGTCAAGGGCGTGGGCTCGGAGCAGGCTTACGCCAAGCTCACCGAGAGCCTGCAGACCTTCGGCGGTTCGGGTTTCCTTCAGGACTACCCGATCGAGCAGTACATCCGCGACGCCAAGATCGACTCGCTCTACGAGGGCACCACGGCGATCCAGGCGCAGGACTTCTTCTTCCGCAAGATCATCCGCGACAAGGGCGTCGCACTGGCGCACGTCGCCGGCCAGATCGAGGAGTTCGTCGCCAACGAGTCCGGAAACGGCCGGCTCAAGACCGAGCGGGCACTGCTGGCCAAGGCACTCGAGGACGTGCAGGCCATGGCCGCCTCGCTGACCGGCTACCTGATGGCCGCGCAGGAGGACTCGGCGAACATCTACAAGGTGGGCCTTGGGTCGGTGCGCTTCCTGATGAGTGTCGGCGACCTGCTGATGGGCTGGTTGCTGCTGCGCCAGTCCGCGGTGGCGATGGCCGCACTCGATGCCGGCGCCGGCGGTGCCGACCGGGCCTTCTACGACGGCAAGATCGCCGTCGCGTCGTTCTTCGCCAAGAACATGCTGCCGCTGCTCACCGGCACCCGGCAGGTGATCGAGGCGCTGGACAACGAGGTCATGGAACTCGACGAAGCAGCCTTCTGACCGACCGTACGGGAACGGCCCCGGGGGCGTTCCCGTACGGTGGAGGGGTGTCGGCTCCCCGCAGGCAGCACGCCGATCCAGGGCCTCCCGCCGACCGCCCCGCCGGCGGCGGTGCCCGCGGCGACCGCAATCCGCTGACCACCCTGGTCGGGCCCTTCACCGGGTCCTTCCTCAGGGCCGGCAGTTACTACGCGCGCCGCTGGGGGGCCTACCTCGGCCGGACTCCGAGCGATCTCCCGCTGGCCCGGCCGACCCTGTCGCTGGCCACCCATGCCCTGCGCGACGAACTCGTGCTGGTCGGCCTGCTGTGGCGCCGCCCGCTCAGCGACCCGGCCGCCTACCGGCGGATCAACCGGGAGGTGACGAAGGCGGTCGAGCTGTACCGGTCGCGCGGCTGGCTGCGGGCGCCGCACCGGTTCTTCCCGGCGCCAACCGCACCCGCGGAGGTCGCCGTACGCACCTTTGGCAAGGGCAACCGGGCCCATCAGCGGATCTCCTTCGACAGCGGGTACGCCCCGCACCCGGGTGAGCCCGGCGCGCGGCGCTGGATGGGCTACCCCGGCAACGCCCGCATGCACGCGCTGATGCTGCGCCACCCCGAACCCAGGCCGTGGCTGGTCTGCATCCACGGCACCGAGATGGGCCGCCCCGGACTGGACCTGGCCCTGTTCCGGGCTTGGCATCTGCACGAGGACCTCGGCCTCAACGTCATCCTGCCGGTCCTGCCGATGCACGGTCCGCGCGCCCGGGGACTGCCCACCGGAGCGGTGTTCCCCGGCGAGGACGTCCTCGACGACGTGCACGGCACCGCCCAGTCGGTGTGGGACATCCGGCGCGTGCTCGCCTGGATCCGCCGGGAACAGCCCGGTGCGCGGATCGGCCTCAACGGGATCTCGCTGGGGGGCTACATCGCGGGCCTGGTCGCCGGCCTCGACGACGATCTGACCTGCGCCATCCTCGGCGTTCCGCCGTCCAACCTGGTCGAGCTGCTCGGGCGGCATTCCGGCCTGTCCGAGAACGACCCGCGGCGGGCGACGCTGGAACTGGCCCGCCCGATCGGCGAGATGTTGTCGCCGCTGGCCATGGCGCCCAAGGTGCCGCCCGCCGGGCGCTTCATCTACGCCGGCGTCGCCGACCGGATCGTGCACCCGCGCGAACAGGTCGTCGCGCTGTGGGAACACTGGGGCAGACCGGAGATCGGCTGGTACCACGGCGGGCACACGGGATTCTTCGAGGCCCGGCCGGTGGCCCGCTACGTCGACGACGCCCTGGAGCAGTCCGGCCTGATCTCCGGTCCGCACACCGACGCCCGAAGCTGCTGAGAGGGGAAAGCTCCGCGCCGCCGCCGGGTCGGGGGTCTGACGACGGCACGAAGCAGTCCGTCCTCAGTGATACCCCGCAGAGCGGCGGCCAAACACCGCTCAGGCCGCCAGGATGGCCGCGACGCCCTGACCGCCGGCGGCGCAGATCGAGATGAGCCCCCGCGCGGGCCGTCCGGTGGCCGCCCTCTTCCCGGCGAGTTGTTTGGCCAGTTGGGCCAGGATCCGGCCCCCGGTCGCCGCGAACGGATGTCCCGCGGCCAGCGACGAACCGTTGACGTTGAGCCGGTCGCGGTCGATTCGGCCCAGGGCCGCGTCCAGACCGAGCCGCTCGGTGCAGTACTCCTCGGACTCCCAGGCCCGCAGATGGGCCAGGACCACCGACGCGAAGGCCTCGTGGATCTCGTAGAAGTCGAAGTCGTCGAGCCGCAGCGAGTTGCGGGCCAGCAGCCGGGGCACCGCGTAGGTCGGCGCCATCAGCAGGCCGTCGGTCCCGGTGACGTAGTCCACCGCTGCGGTCTCGGAGTCGACCAGGTAGGCCAGCGGTTCCAGCGAGTGCCGCTGCGCCCACTGCGGCGATGCCAGCAGCGCCACCGACGCGCCGTCGGTCAACGGCGTCGAATTCCCGGCGGTCATGGTCGCATCGCCACGCCCGACGCCGAACACCGGTCGCAGCGCGGCCAGTGTCGCCGTGGTCGAGTCCGGACGCAGGTTGTCGTCGCGGTACAGACCCAGGAAGGGCGTGACGAGATCGTCGAAGAACCCGCGGTCGTAGGCCGCGGCCATGTTGCGGTGGCTCGCGGCCGCCAGCGCGTCCTGGTCGGTGCGCCGGATGCCCATCTGCTTGGCGGTGATCGCCGCGTGCTCTCCCATCGACAGGCCGGTCCGGGGCTCGCCGTTGGTCGGGATCTCCACACCCAGCGCGGCCGGCAGCGCCCCGATGAGCTTCAGCCGTGCCGCGGCGGACCTCGACCGGCGCAGCGCCAGCAGCGTGCGCCGCAGGGTGTCGCCGAGTTCGATCGGCGCGTCGGAGGTGGTGTCCACCCCTCCGGCGGCGGCCACCTCGTAGCGGCCCGCGGCGATGCCGTCGGCGGCGGCGATGGCCGCCTGCAGGCCGGTACCGCAGGCCTGCTGCAGGTCGAACGCCGGGGTGTGGGGCGACAGCTCGCTGCCCAGCACGCACTCCCTGGTCAGGTTGAAGTCTCGGCTGTGCTTGAGCACCGCACCGCCGATCACCGCGCCCAGGCGCTGCCCGTGCAGCCCGAAGCGGTCGATCAGCCCGGCCAGGGCGGCGGTGAACATGTCCTGGTTGGAGGCCTCGGCGTAGGCGCCGTCGGAGCGCGCGAACGGAATCCGGTTGCCGCCCAGGACTGCGACCCGGCGGCTGTCTGGAGGCACCGGCGTCCCCTTTCGCTGCGATCCGAGCACCGACGGCCTCATCCTACGCAGTGTTCTTACTCTGGAGTAAGTTCGTCTGTGTCAGCCCCGCCCCTCGCGAAAGGCGCGTCATGGCCCCCGACCTGCTGTCCGGTCTGATCGGCTCCGCTCCCGGCACCTTCCTGGCCAGGCGGTTCGGGCTGCCCGCCCCCGAACCGCTGCGGCGCTACCGGCGCGGCGAGCCCCCGCTGGCCGGCCCGGTGCTGATCGGCGGGCAGGGCCGGCTGGCCGAGCCGGTGCGCACCGCGCTGGCCGGCGACTACGAGATCGTCGGGGACAATCTCGGCGGGCGCTGGGCCGACACCTTCGGCGGGCTGGTCTTCGACGCCACCGGCATCACCGAGCCGGCCGGCCTGCGGGCGCTCTATGAGTTCTTCACTCCGCTGATGCGCAACCTCGGGCCCTCAGCCCGGGTGGTGGTGCTCGGGACCACCCCGCACGAGGCCCGCTCGGATCACGAGCGGATCGCCCAGCGGGCGCTGGAGGGCTTCACCCGGTCGGTGGGCAAGGAACTGCGGCGCGGGGCGACCTCCGCGCTAGTCTATCTCTCCCCGGACGCCGGACCGGCCGCCACCGGGTGCGAGTCCACGCTGCGCTTCGTCCTCTCGGCCAAGTCGGCCTACGTCGACGGCCAGGTCTTCCACGTGGGGCCGGCCGACGGTGCGGCCCCGGCCGACTGGGACCGGCCGCTGGCCGGCCGGGTCGGTGTCGTCACCGGCGCGGCCCGCGGCATCGGGGCCACCATCGCCGAGGTCTTCGCCCGCGACGGCGCAACGGTGGTCGCGGTCGACGTCGAGCAGTCCGCCGACGCCCTGGCCCGCACCGCCGAGCGGGTGGGGGGCACCGCACTGACGCTCGACGTCACCGCCGAGGACGCCTGCGAGCGCATCACCGAGCACCTGCACACCCACCACGGCGGCCGGGCCGACATCCTGGTGAACAACGCCGGAATCACCCGTGACCGGCTACTGGCCAACATGGACGACGCCCGCTGGGATGCCGTCCTGGCGGTCAATCTGCTTGCGCCCCTGCGACTCACCGAGGGCCTGGTGACCGGGGGCGTCATCGGCGAGGGCGGCCGGATCGTCGGGCTGAGCTCGATGGCGGGCATCGCGGGCAACCGCGGGCAGACCAATTACGCAACCACCAAAGCGGGCATGATCGGCATCACCACGGCGCTGGCGCCGTCGCTGGCGGAGCGCGGCGTCACCATCAACGCCGTCGCCCCCGGCTTCATCGAGACCGAGATGACCGCCGCCATCCCGGTGGCGACCCGGGAGGCCGGTCGCCGGCTCAACTCGCTGTACCAGGGTGGCCAGCCGGTCGACGTGGCCGAGACCGTCGCCTACCTGGCCGGGCCGGCCTCCGGGGCGGTCACCGCCAACGTGATCCGGGTCTGCGGCCAGGCCCTGCTGGGAGCCTGAGCCGATGTCGCGCCCGATCGCGAACCTGGCCCGCGCGGCGGCCGGGGCGCTGCCCCTGGTGCCGCGCGGGGACCGCACGCCCGACCGGGTGGTGGGCCTGGACGACGTCGCCGTCGACCGCGCCGCCGTGGCGGAGTATTCGTCGGTCACCGGGCTGCGCTACGGCGACCACGTCGCGCTGACCTATCCGTTCGTGCTGGGATTCCCCGCGGTGATGTCGCTGCTGACCGCGTTCGACTTCCCGTTCCCGGCGATGGGGGCGGTGCATGTGGCGAACGTCATCACCGCCCGCCGGCCGATCGCGGTGACCGGCACGGTGAGCGTGCGGGTCCGGGCCGGCAATCTGCGGGAACACCGCCGCGGCCTGCTGGCCGACCTGGTCAGCGAGGTCGGCGTCGGCAACGAGACCGCCTGGCATCAGGTGTCGACCTTCCTGCACCAGCAGCGCACCAGCCTCTCGGAGGAGCCCGCACCCGAACCGCCGCGCAGGCAGCGACTGCCCGCGCCCAACGCCGTCCTGTCGGTCACCCCCGCCCGCATCCGCCGGTACGCCGCGGTCAGCGGCGACCGCAACCCGATCCACACCAACGGCCTGGCGGCCCGCTTCTTCGGCTTCCCCGGGGTCATCGCGCACGGAATGTTCAGTGCTGCCGCGGCGCTGGCCAACATCGAGTGCCGGTTGCCGGCGGCGGTGCGGTACTCGGTCAGGTTCGCCAAGCCCGTGGTGCTGCCCGCCCGGCCGGCGGTCTACCTCGACCGGGTGGCCGGTGGCTGGGACATCGCCCTGCGCCATCCGGGCACGGGACATCCGCATCTCACCGCGACGGTGCGGGCGGCGGACTAGCCCGCGGCCTGCTCCCGGCTGCCTTTCAGGCCGGTCCAGAACAGCGTGATCAGCAGCTCCGAGGCCTCGTCGACGTCGACGTCCCCGGCGGAGACCCGCGCGGCCACCGCCTCGCCGGCGCCGACCAGTGCCACGGCCGTCGTGTGGAAGTCGGTTCCCGGCTCGGGATGGCGCGTGCCGCTCTCCAGCAGTCGGGCCACCATCGCGATGATCCGCTCCCGGCCCTCGCGCACGGTGTGGGCGAACGCCTGCGAACTGGTCGCCTGGGTGTAGAGCACGATCCAGGAGGCCCGGTTGGCGTCGATGTAGTTCAGCACCGAGACGATCGTGCGGCGCAACAGCTCCCGCGGGCCAGGCCGAGCCTGCCCGGCGTCGACGTCGCCGCGGACCGTGTCGATGAACCGGCCGAGTTCCCGGCGCAGGCAGGCGCCGAAGAGTTCCTCTTTGGAGCCGTAGTACAGGTACAGCATCGGCTTGGAGATCCGGGCCTCGGCGGCGATGGCGTCCATCGACGTCTCGTGGTAGCCGTTGGCGGAGAACAGCTGCACCGCGGCGTCGAGCATCTGCTGCTCGCGGACCGCGCGCGGCAGCCGTTTGCTGCCACCGGCGGCCACCGGGCGGGCTCTCTTCCTCAGCCGCCGCAGCGGGGGCTCGGGCCCTTGAGGCCGACCAGCCGCAGCACCGACGCGTCGACGCCGGCCGTCGCCAGCTCGCCGGAGTCCACCGCGGACTCCAGCCGGTCGAGCACCGCGGGCACCTCGTCGGTGGTCACCCACAGCGCCACGTCGGTGCCGGCCTGCAGCGCCCGCAGCACCGCCTCGGCCACCCCGTACCGCGACGAGATCGCCGCCATGCTCGACAGGTCGTCGCTGAAAACCAGGCCGTTGAAGCCGGGGGCGCCGTAGCCGCCGCTGCGCAGCAGGCCGACCGCGGCCGGACTCAGGCTGGCCGGGACGTTGCCGGTGAGCCCGGGAACCTCCAGGTGGCCCATCATCACCGCGACCGGAGCCTGGCCGACCAGGGCCCGGTAGGGCTCGAGGTCGGAGGCCTCCAGTTGGGCCAGCGGCGGGGTGGACACCGCGCCGGCGGTGTGCGTGTCGCCCGAGCCGCTGCCGTGCCCGGGGAAGTGCTTGAGCACCGGCAGCACGCCGGCATCGCGCAGGCCGCGGGCGAACGCCCCGGCGTAGCTGGTCACGGTGGCCGGGTCGGCGGAGAAGGACCGGTCGCCGATGACGGTGTTGGCCGGGGCGTCGGTGACGTCGACGACAGGGGCGAAGTCCACGGTGATGCCCAGCCCGCGCATCTTGCGGCCGCGGTCGAGGGCCAGCTGGTAGACCTCCTCGGGGCTCTGGGTCTGGGCCAGCACCCGGGCCGAGGGGGCCGGGCCGATCAGCGAGGACAGCCGGGAGACCCGGCCGCCCTCCTCGTCGGTGCTGACCGCCAGCGGCAGCGGGGCCAGGTCGGCGATCTCGCCGAGGGTGCCGTCGGTGAGCATCGACAGATCCGTCCAGCTGCCGACGAAGATCCCGCCGACGTTGTGGTCGTCCACCACCGCGCGGGCGTCGGCGCCGCCGCGCACACCGACCATCAGCAGCTGGGCCAGTTTGTCGCGGGTGCTCATCGAGGCCAGCAGATCGGCGCCGGTGCCGCAGGCCGGCGGCGCCGGGGCGGCCGGCAGCGGGCCGGCCAGCGGGGTGACGCCGGCACTGGTCACCTCCGGACCGGATCCGGCCGGCGCCGGGGTCGGCGCCGGGGATGAGCAACCGGCCACGACGAGCGGGGCGACGGTCAGGACGGCGGCGGCGCGGAGGAACAGCGCGAGTCTGGGCACCGCAACATGCTGTCACGGCGAGCGCGCCCGTCCAACCGGGATCCGGCCCCCGCGCGTCGCGTGCTAGTTTGACCAGCAGGATCAGCCCGCCGGACGGGCCACAGCGATCAAACAGGAGCGCAGACCATGACCCGCTTCGTGGTGCCCGCCGCCGCCAGCACCGTGGTCGGCCTGCTCCTCGGCGCCGCCTCGGTGTTCGGCGTGACGCTGATGATCCAGCAGGACACCAAGCCGCCGCTGACGCCCGGCGACCCGGCCTCGGCGGTGCTCAACCGGGTCGAGTACGGCAACCGCGGCTAGCCCTGAGCACGCCGGCCGCTCCTGCGACAACCGTCGCCGGCTACCCCGCGCCGCTCTCCCGCCGCTGGCTGGCCGGTGTGTTCGCCGCGGCCCTGGTGCTGTGCCTGGCCCAGGCCCCCGGCCTGACCGCACCGGACACCAAACTCGACCTCACGGCCGACCCGCTGCGGTTGCTGGCCCGGGCGCTGTCGCTGTGGAACAGCGAACTGCCGTTCGGGCAGGCCCAGAACCAGGCCTACGGCTACCTGTTCCCGCACGGCGCGTTCTTCACCCTCGGCCACACACTGGGCGTGCCCGGCTGGCTCACTCAGCGGCTGTGGTGGGCACTGCTGCTCACCGCCGGATTCTGGGGGCTGCTCCGGGTCGCCGAGGCGCTGCGGATCGGCACCGTCGCCTCCCGGCTGGTGGCGGCGGCGGCGTTCGCCCTCTCGCCGCGGGTGCTGACCACGCTGGGCTCGATCTCCTCGGAGACCCTGACGATGATGCTCGCCCCGTGGGTGCTGCTGCCGGTGATCCGGGCTCTGGGGCCCGCGACCGCGGCGCGGTCGCCGCGGGTGGACGCCGCCGCCGCCGGCGTCGCCCTTGCCCTGATGGGCGCGGTGAACGCGGTGGCCAGCCTGGCCGCCTGCCTGCCGGCGCTGATCTGGTGGGCCTGTCACCGGCCCAACCGGCGGTGGTGGCGCTTCACCGGGTGGTGGGCGCTGGCCTCGGCGCTGGCCGTCACCTGGTGGGCGGTGGCGCTGGTGATGCTGGGCCGGGTCAGTCCGCCGTTCCTGGACTTCATCGAATCGGCCGGGGTCACCACGCAGTGGACCTCGCTGACCGAGGTCCTGCGCGGCACCTCGGCCTGGACGCCGTTCGTGGCGCCCACCGCTACCGCCGCCTCCTCGCTGGTGACCCAGCCGGTGATGGTGCTGGGCACCGCACTGGTGGCCGCGGCCGGGCTGGCCGGGCTGGCGCTGCGGTCGATGCCGGCGCGCGGCCGGCTGGTGACCATGCTGCTGACCGGGCTGGTGCTGATCACCGCCGGATACGCCGGCCCGCTGGGGTCACCGCTGGCGGCCGAGGTTCAGCAGTTCCTCGACGCGGCCGGTGCGCCGTTGCGCAACGTCCACAAACTCGAACCGGTGATCCGCATCCCGCTGGTGCTGGGCATCGCCCACCTGCTCGGCCGGATACCGCTGCCGGGCAGCGCGCCGCGGCGGGTGTGGGTGCGGGCGCTGGCCCACCCCGAGGACGACCGGCGGATGGCGGTCGGCATCGTCGTGCTGGCAGCGCTGCTGACCGCCACCTCGCTGGCCTGGTCGGGACGGCTCACCCCGCCGGGGGCCTTCCGCGACATCCCCGACCACTGGCGCCAGACCGCCGCGTGGCTGGCCCAGAACAACACCGCCGGGCGGGTCCTGGTGGCTCCCGGCGCGCCCTTCGCCACCCAGGTGTGGGGCAACACCCGAGACGAGCCGTTGCAGGTTCTCGGCGAATTCCCCTGGGGGGTACGTGATTCCATCCCACTCACGCCCCCGCAGACGATCCGGGCACTCGATTCCGTGCAGCGGCTGTTCGCCGCCGGGCGCCCATCCCCCGGACTGGCCGACACCTTGGCGCGCCAGGGCATCAGCTACCTGGTGGTGCGCAACGACCTGGACCCGGACACCTCCCGCTCGGCGCGGCCGCTGCTGGTGCACCGAGCCGTCGAGGGCTCGCCGGGGCTGACCAAGGTCGCCGAGTTCGGCGATCCGGTGGGTGCCGGGACGGTCGAGGGCTTCATCAGCGACAGCGGACTGCGGCCGTTGTTTCCCGCCGTCGAGATCTACCGCGTCGACCCGGCCGGCCCGGCCATCCCCGTCGTGCCGTACCTGACCCCGGCCTCGGAACTGGCCCGGGTGGCCGGCGGCCCGGAGGTCCTGCTGCGCATCGACGAACGCCGCCGCCTGCTGGGCCGGGCCCCGCTGGGGCCGATGCTGCTGATCGCCGACGCCGAACGCGCCGGACTGCCCGAGCCGCCCGGGCGCGGGGTGATCGTGACCGACACCCCGGTGCACCGGGAGACCGACTACGGCCGGGTCGACGATCATTCCTCGGCGGTCCGCGCGCCCGGCGACCGGCGGACCACCTTCAACCGGGTGCCCGACTACCCCTCGCCCGGCGCCGACCAGGTGAGCGGCCGGTGGTCGGGGGCTCGGCTGAGTGCCTCGAGTTCGTCGGCCGACGCCACCACGCTGCCCGGCGTCGCCCCCGCCAGCGGGCCGGTGGCGGCGATCGACGGGGACCCCGCCACCGCGTGGGTGTCGAACTCGCTGGAGCCCGCCCTGGGCCAGTGGCTGCAGATCGACTTCGACAAGCCGGTGACCAACGCCTCGCTGACCCTGACTCCCAGCGCGACGGCGGTCGGCGCCCAGGTGCGGCGACTGCAGGTCTCCACCGCGGCGGGCACGGCCACGGTGGGGTTCGACCAACCCGGTGTCCCGCTGACCGTCGCACTCCCGTACGGCGAGACCCCGTGGGTGCGGATCACCGCGGTCGGCACCGACGACGGGTCCTCGGGGGTCCAGTTCGCCCTCACCGACGTCGCGGTGACCCAGTACGACGCCTCGGGGTTCGCGATCCCGGTCGATATCCGCCACACCGTCACGGTCCCGGCCCCGCGCGGCGGCGCGCCGGTGGCGGCCTGGGACCTGGGCTCGGAACTGCTGGGCCGGGCAGGCTGCGCGGACTCCCCCGACGGGGTGCACTGCGCGGCGTCGATGGCGGTGGCCCCCGAGGAACCGGTCACCCTCAGCCGGACCCTGACCGTGCCCGCCCCGACGGAGGTCACCCCGACGGTGTGGGTCCGGGCCCGGCAGGGCCCCCGGCTGGCCGAGCTGGTGGCGGCCCCCGGCAGCGCGCGGGCCACCGGCGACGCCGACCTGGTCGACGTGGCGGGCTCGGCCTACGCGGCCGCCGACGGCGACACCCGCACCTCCTGGACCGCGCCGCAGCGCGCCGTGGCCCCCCGGGGAGCGCCCACCCTCACCCTGACCCTGCCCGAGCCGGCCGAGGTCGCCGGTCTGCGCCTGACGCCC
>CAYXOM010000330.1:0-10392 GCA_964466565.1 uncultured Mycobacterium sp. | reverse complement strand
GCGCGCCACATGGGCGATCAGCACCGGGTCGTCGGTTGCGGCCAGCGCCGCGCTGCGCTCGGCCAGCGCCGGCCCCTGTTCATCGAGCCCGCACAGGAGCCGGCGGTAACGCGCCCCGGCGAGGTCCCGCACGGCCAGCGCGCTGCCCCGGATGATGGTGCGCAGCGGCAGCCGGCTGATCGCCGCGACACTGTCGGTGAAGGGACACTGGGAGACCACCGCCGCGATCCCCGGGTCGGCCGCGGCCACCGCGAGCACGTGCCCGCCGCTGAACGAGGTTCCCCACAGGGCGATGCGGTCGGGGTCGATCCCCTCGGCGGACCGTGCCCACGCCACCACCGCCCGGTAGTCCTGCTGCTGGCGGGCGATGTCGAGCAACTGGCGCGGCTCGCCACCGGAGGGCCCGAAGTGGCGGGAGTCGAACACCACGGCGGCCATCCCGGCGGCGGCGAAGGCCTCGGCGTATCCGGGCAGCGCGTCGTCGCGGGTGCCGGAGAACCCGTGCGCCATCACCACGCACGGCACCGGACCGGGGCCGGCCGGGCGGTAGAGGTAGGCGGCCAGCTGCTCGCCGTGCGAGGGGATGCGGATGTCGGCCGTGGTGATGCCGACCGTGGGCGGTGACATGTCGTCCTCCTGCGCCGCAGTACCCTTGCCGACGATACGCCGACGACGGACGAGGAGACGCCCATGAGCGAGACCGGTGAGCGCCAGGCCTTGGCCGAATTCGGCGGGGAGCAGGGCTGGAACCGCCGGGTGAGCGACGACCAGGCCGACGTCTACACCAAGCACACCGTCCGCATCCGGGTGATCTGGCAGGGCGACGAGGCCGTCAGCGGCGCCTCGCTGTTCCACGACGGTATGTACGAGGCCTACACCCGCGACCTGGCGTCGGTGCGCGCCTGGCTGCGGCGGTAGTCACGCGGTCGCCGGCTGCAGCGCCGAGGCGATCTCCCGCAGCGCCGGACGCGGGTCCCAGGCCGGATCTCCGTCACCGAGGACCTGGATCAGGACGTGGTCGGCGCCCGCCTCGAGGTGGGCGGTGACCGAGGCGGCGGCCTGCTGCACCGGGCCCATCCCGACGATGCCGCGGGCCAGCCGGTCCGAACCGCCCGGCACGAAGTCGGACTCGTCGAAACCCTGCCGCAGCCAGGAATTCCGGTAGTTGGGCAGACCGGAGTAGATCTGCAGGTGCAGGTGGGCGCGGCGCATCTGCTCCTCGGGGTCCCCGCCGACCACCACCGCCTGCTCGGAGACCACCCACTTGTCCGGCCCCAGGATCTCGCGGGTCACCGCGGTCTGCTCCGGCCGGACCAGATACGGGTGCGCGCCGTCGGCGTGGGTTCCGGAGAGTTCGATCATCTTCGGACCGAGGGCGGCGAGTAGCCGAGTCGGCCGTCCCGCCCCGGGCTCGATCGCCGCCGGCAGGGCAGCCATCCGGTCGAGGTAGTCGCGCATCGTCGTCAGCGGCTTGGCGTAGGTGCCGCCGAGCAGGTTCTCCACCAGAGGCCCGTGGCTGACGCCCAGTCCCAGCACGAACCGCCCGGGATGAAGCGCGGTCAGGGTGCGGCCCCCGCCCTCCATCGTTCCGGCGATGCGGGCGTGGATGTTGGCGATCCCGGTGCCGATCACCAGGCGCTCGGTCGCGGCCAGCAACGCCGCCGATTCGACCATGCAGTCCTTGAGCCCCACCTCGGGGATGAACAGCGAGCCGAAGCCGAGGTCCTCGACCTCCCGGGCGACGTCGCACGCCGCCTGCATGGGCCAGGTGTCGGCGGCCCACCAGACACCGACGCGGGATCCGAAGTCGATCCGGGCTCGCTGCGTCACCCGACGATTGAACCATCCCGGCTTTGGCAGACTGTCGATCATGGGCACCGACGTCAGCTTCGACCTCTCCACCGTCTTCCGCACCGTCGCCGAGACGATCCCGGACGCACAGGTGCTCCTCTGGCGTGACCGGCGCCTGACCTATGCGCAGATGGACGCCCGCATCGACGGGATAGCGCACTATTTGACCTCGCGCGGCCTGGGCTGCCACGCCGAGCGGGACGACCTGGCCGGCCACCAGTCCGGCCAGGACCACCTCGGCATCTACCTGCGCAACGGCAACGAGTACCTCGAGGCGATGGTGGCCGGCTACCGCGCCCGGGTTGCCCCCTTCAACGTCAACTACCGCTACGTCGAGGAAGAGTTGCTCTACCTGCTCGGCGATGCCCGGGCCCGGGCGCTGGTCTACGGCGCCGAGTTCGCCCCCAACGTCCAGGCCATCCGTGGCCGGCTGCCGGATCTTCAGGTCCTCATCCAGGTCGCCGACGACTCGGGCAACGACCTCCTGCCCGACGCCGTGGACTACGAGTCGCTGGTCGCCACCCCGGAACCGGCCGGCGGCATGCCGGTCCCGCGCGGCGACGACCTCTACATCCTCTACACCGGAGGCACCACCGGCATGCCCAAGGGCGTGCTGTGGCGCCAGCACGACATCTTCATGTCCGCGATGGGCGGACGGCCCTTCATGGCCGGAGGCGCGGTGCTGAACACCTACGCCGACCTGGCCGAGCAGGTGCGGGCCAACGCCGGGGTGCGTTCGCTGCTGCTGCTGCCACCCCTGATGCACGGTGCCGCCCAGTGGGGCGTCTTCAACACGGTGAGCACCGGCGGCTGGATCGCCCTGCCCGACAATGTCCGCCACCTCGACGCCGACGCCGTGCTGCGACTGGCCGAGCGGGAACGGGTGCTGGGTATCCCGGTGGTCGGCGACGCTCTCGCGCGGCCGCTGGTCGACCAGATCGAACGGGGAGACTACGACCTGTCCGGGCTGATGGCCATGACCAACGGCGGGGCGACCCTGTCCCCGACGGTCCGGGACCGACTGCTGGGGGCGCTGCCCAACCTGATCATCCTGGACGCCGTCGGCGCCTCGGAGTCCGGCGCGCAGATGACGACCATCGCGACCAAGGGCGCCGAGGTGGCCGCCGCCACCTTCACCCCGTTGGACGACACCGCCGTCGTCTCGGTGGACTTCACCAGGGTGCTCGGGCCCGGTGACGGCGAGGGCTGGCTGGCGCGGCGGGATTTCGTGCCGCTGGGTTATCTCGGGGACGCCGAGAAGACCGCCCGCACCTTCCCCACCATCTCCGGTGTGCGCTGGTCGATTCCGGGGGACAAGGCCCGCTACCTCGACGACGGGCGCATCGAGCTGCTCGGCCGTGACTCGGTGACCATCAACTCCGGCGGGGAGAAGATCTTCGCCGAGGAGGTGGAGCGGGCGGTGGCCAGCCATCCGGCCGTCTACGACGTGGTGGTGACCGGGCGGCCCTCGGAGCGCTGGGGCAGCGAGGTGGTCGCCGTCGTGCAGTTCGCCGAGAACCGCAGCGCCACCGACGCCGAACTCGCCGAGGCCTGCCGGGAGCACATCGCCGACTACAAGGTGCCCAAGGCGTTCGTGCGCACCGAGAAGATCGTGCGCTCCCCGGCCGGCAAGGCCGACTACCGGTGGGCCAAGGCCGTCGCGACCGGCGAGGCCTGACCCCGGTCTGATCCGCGGTTGCTTCACCGCACGGGATCGGACCGCCGGGCGAAATCGGGGGCGCGTTCCGGGCGCACGCCGACGCCGACGACGTAGGCCGGCACCGCCGCCAACCACGGCATCCGGCGCAGCAGCGCGACCAGCGGGGCGGGCGGGTCGGCGGTCCCGCCCCGAAGGACCGGCACGACCAGACGCCGGTGCAGCACTCGCTGCAGCGTCTGGGTGAGGGCGGCCGGGGGCAGCCTGCGGCGCTGGACGGCCGCAAGGTCGCGCTCGCCGACCTGCCTCGAGCGCAGTGGCCCGGCCAGCAGGCGGGCCGCACCGACGGCGTCCTGGACCGCGATGTTGATGCCCACCCCGCCGACCGGTGACATCGCATGCGCGGCATCGCCGAGGCACAGCAGCCCGGGCCGGTGCCATCGGCGCAGGCGGTTCAGGCGGGCGTCGAGAAACTTGACGTCGTCCCAGGAGCGCAGCGCTGCGGTCTGCGCCTCGGGGATCAGCTCGGCGAGTTCGGCGCGCAGTACCCCGAGGCCACGCGCCCGCCACTGCGCGTCGTGGCCCTTGGGGATGATGTAGGCGACCTGGAAGTAGCCCTCTCGGGGGATCATTATGGCCAGCCGGCCCGGCGCGGTGCGCGGGACCAGCGAGTAATGCCCGTCGCTGCCGCGGGGCAGCCGGAACCACCACACGTCGAAGGGCACCGGCCACTCGCGGATCGGCAGACCCGACTCCCGCCGCAGCACCGACCAGCGGCCGTCGCAGGCGACGGTGAGGTCGGCGGCGAGTTCGCCTTCGCCGTCGGGCCCGCGGTAGCGGACCCCGGCCACCCGATCGCCGGCCCGCAGCAGGCCGGTCACCTCGTGGCTCATCCGCAGCGTGAAGCCTGGTTCGGTCCGGGCCGCCCCGGCCAGCAGGTTCAGCAGGTCCCACTGCGGGACCATGGCGATGAAGGGATGGGGCTGGCGCAACCGCCGGAAGTCGACCAGCGTCAGCGGCCGGCCGTCGACCAGCAGATCGGTGTGGTCGACCCTGCTCTGCGGAAGCCGGGCGAACTGCTGCCACAGACCGAGGTCGTCGAGCAGGCGCAGCGTGCTGGGATGCACGGTGTCACCGCGGAAGTCCCGCAGGAAGTCCGCGTGCTTCTCCAACACGGTGACCTCGACGCCGGCCCGCGCGAGCAGCAGGCCGAGCACCATCCCGGCCGGGCCGCCGCCGGCGATGACACAGGTGCCGGTCCCAGTCATCAAACCCACCCTACGGCCCCCCCGGCGGGCCGCCACCGCGCGAACAGACACACAGTGCTCCCGACACGCCGCCGCATGGCGACTTTTGTGTCTGCTCGCGCCGGGATGCGCCCTCCGAAGACGGGGTGCCGATTCCGGCGGGCAGGACGGACGTAGCGCCTAGATTGAGAACGGACCCGAAGGGCGGCGACGCATGGTGAAGGGAGAGCGGCGGTGGTCCGATTCACCACCCCGGTTGGAGCGACACTGGGTGCGGTGGCGCTGGCGGTGGCGCTGGCGCCGCCGGCGAGCGCCGGAATGATCGCCGGGCACTACAACGCCATCATCGAGGGCCGCTACGACTTCCACACCTGGATCTTCACGTTCAGTTCGTGCGACCCCCCGGCTGGGATCGAGGAGTGTGCGCTGGTCTCGGCCAATCCGATGCCGATCGCCAAGGCCTACCAGTGGTACGGCCAGGCCCGCCAGGCGGGCGGCACCTACACCCTGACCGTCGACGTACCGGACGGTCTGCGATGCGGCGACGTGTACTACGGCCCGGTCATCCCGACCCGCGACACCTACACCTGGGACGCGGTGACGCTGCGCGGGACGCTGCAGTCGAGCTTCGCCGTCGGTTGCGACAACGCCCCGGGAGGCACGTTCAGCTACCCGTTCAGCCTCGTGAGGTTGTAGGGACCCTTGCCCGCCGGTGGTCAGTGCGGGCTGAGCATCGAACCGAACCGGCTGACGATGGCGGCGGTGCGCCAGGAGATCAGCATGCCGAACACCACCAGCAGCGCGAGGATGGACCCGGCCTGCACCAGCGTGCGGTTGGCGGGCGGCGCGAAGACGAAGGCCGCGGCCACCAGGGCCCCGGTCACCAGGCCGCCCATGTGGCCCTGCCAGCTGATGCCCGGGATGGTGAAGGTGATGACCAGGTTGAGCACGATCAGGCCGACCAGCCACCGCACATCGAGATTGAGTCGCCGGGAGGCCACCAGGGTGGCGCCGAACAGGCCGAAGATGGCGCCCGAAGCGCCGGCGGTGGCGGCGTTCAGCGGCGAGAACAGGTACACCACCACCGAGCCGCCCAGCGCGCTGAGCCCGTAGAGCGCGCTGAAGCGCAGTCTGCCCAGGTGCCGCTCCAGGGGCGGGCCGAGCACGTAAAGCGCCCACATGTTGAACAGCAGGTGCATCAGGCCGTAGTGCAGGAATGCCGAGGACGCCAGCCGGTAGAAGTCCCCTCCCGCGACCGCCGGGGACCACAGCGCGAGCAGCCGGTCGAGGCGCGGCGCGGCGATCTGCATGATCGCCACCACCACGTTCACGGCCATCAGGGTGTAGGTGACCACGGGCCTGCCCGCCGTCGCGACCGCGCCGGCGGCCGTCCGGACGGGCCGCACCGTCGCCGCGGCCGCCGCAACGCAGTCCACGCATTGCTGGCCGACGGCGGCACTGCGCATGCACTCGCCGCAGGCCGGTCGCGCGCACCGGGTGCAGGCGACGTAGGTGGGCCGGTCCGGGTGGCGGTAGCACACCGGAGGGCTCTGCGCCGGATAGGGCGGATGGGGATAGTTCATGGCGGGTCTCCTCGACGATACTGACCGGTGCGCCGGCGCGCGCGGTCACCCCGGCTCCCTATAGTCGGGGCGTATGACCCGGCGATTCAACAACGCGGTGACGAGCTTCTGGAGCCTGGCCGCACCCGTCTACGATCTGCCCGCCCTGCAACGCTGGGTGTACCGGCCGCCGCAGGACGAGGTGGTCGCCGCGCTGCGGTCCCACGGCGCCCGCCGGATCGCCGACATCGCCTGCGGAACCGGGATTCTGGCCACCCGGATCCGCAACGAACTCGACATCGACGAGGTGTACGGGATCGACATGTCCGACGGCATGCTCGCCCAGGCTCGCGCCCGCTGCCCGGGGGTGCACTGGCGCAAGGGCCCGGCCGAGCGGCTGCCTCTCGACGACGGGGAACTCGACGCGGTCGTGTCGACCTCGGCGTTCCACTTCTTCGACCAGCCCGCGGCCATGCGGGAGTTCCGGCGGGTTCTCGCACCCGGCGGTCTGGTGGCCCTCGCCACGATCAGCCCGCCGCAGCCGCCGGCTCTGAGCCGGCTCACCGCCAGCCTGGACAACCCCGCCGACAACCCCTCGCCGGCCCGAATGCGCGATCTCTTCGCCGGTGCGGGCCTGGTTCTCACCGACCAGCACCGGGTCGCCCGGCCGTTGTGGACACGGGGCGTCTTCGACCTCATCACCCTGGGTACCACGCCGTAGGATCGGCAACCATGCCCGTCGAACTGCTCGCCGACAGCGTCGAGATCGGCGTCGTGACCACCAATCTCGCGGCGATGGTCGACTTCTACGAGGGCTTCCTCGGCCTGCCCCCGCAGGGCGACCTGGAATTCCCCGGCGGGTCGATGAAGCGCTACTCGATCGGCGGCAACGTCCTCAAGCTGGTCAGCTACGACACCCCGCCGGCCGTCGGCCCGGCCCCCGGCGGAGGTCGCGCGCAGGGCGGCATCCGCTATCTCACCCTGGTGGTCGCCAGCCTCGGCCGGACCGCGCGGCAGATCGCCGACGCCGGTCACCCGATGCCCGAACCGGTCACCGAGTTCGCCGCGATACCCGGGATGGGCTGGTTGTTCGTCGCCGACCCCGACGGCAACTGGATCGAACTCGTCGGCCCGCTCTGATCCGGGCCAGCTAACCTGCTCGGTGTGGCCGCGCTGCATCCCGCCGTGTCCGACCTCGCGCCGCTGCTGGGCACGTGGTCGGGCGACGGCGCCGGGGAGTACCCCACCATCGAGCCGTTCGGCTACGCCGAGGAGATCAGCTTCGGCCACACCGGCAAGCCGTTCCTGACCTACACCCAGCGCACCCGGGCGCCGGACGGAAGACCCCTGCACGCCGAGACCGGCTACCTGCGGGCACCCGCGGCGGGCCGGGTGGAGTTCGTCCTGGCCCACCCGACCGGGATCACCGAGATCGAGGAGGGGACCCTCAGCGCCGAGGCGGGCGCGCTGGTGATCGACGTCTCCTCGACGTCGGTCGGCCGGTCCGGCTCGGCCAAGGAGGTCGCATCCCTGACGCGGGTGATCCGCGTCGCCGGCGACGAGCTGACCTACTCGCTGGCGATGGCCGCGGTCGGCCTGCCGTCTCAGCACCATCTGAGCGCCACCCTGCACCGGGTGCCGTGAGCGCACCCCGGGGCGGCCGGATCCGCGTTCCCCGCGACCTCGACGCGGTCACCGACGTCGGGGAGGAGGTCCCCGCAGACCTGCCCCCGGATGCGGTCGAGAGGATCTGGGCGGCCGCGCGGCACTGGTACGCGGCCGGTATGCAGCCGGCCATCCAGCTGTGCGTGCGCCACCGTGGCCGGGTGGTGCTCAACCGCGCGATCGGACACGCCAGGGGCAACGGGCCGGACGACGAGCCCGGCGCCGAACGGCTGCCGGTGAGCACGCGCACCCCCTTCTGCGTGTTCTCCGCCGCCAAGGCCGTCACCACCACCGTGGTGCACATGCTCGTCGAGCGGGGTGCGTTGCGTCTCGACGACCGGGTCTGCGACTACCTGCCCGGGTACACCAGCCACGGCAAGCACCGCACCACCGTCCGGCACGTGATGACCCACAGTGCCGGTGTGCCGTTCGCCACCGGGCCGCGGCCGGACCTGCGCCGGATGAACGACAGCGACTACGCACGGGAGAAACTGGCCGAACTGCGGCCCATCCATCCCCCGGGCCTGGTGCACATCTATCACGGCGTGACCTGGGGGCCGCTGATCCGTGAAATCGTCTCGGCGGCGACAGGACGCGGCATCGACGAGATCCTGGCCGCCGAGATACTCGACCCGCTCGGCTTCCGCTGGACCAACTACGGCGTGGCCGGGTCGAAGGTGGACCAGGTGGGCCTGAGCTACGTGACCGGCCCCCCGCTGCCGCAACCGGTCGCCGCCGCGTTGCGCACCGCGCTGGGCGGCAGCATGGACAGGATCGTCGCCTTCTCCAATACCCCGCTGTTCCTGACCAGCGTGGTGCCCTCGTCGAGCACGGTGTCCACCGCCGAGGAGTTGTCCCGCTTCGCCGAGATCTGGCGGCGGGGCGGGGAACTCGACGGCGTGCGGGTGCTTCGCCCCGAGACCCTGGCCGGGGCGGTCGCGCAACGCCGGCGGCTGCGCCCGGACGTGGCCACCGGGCTGATGCCGATCCGCTGGGGCACCGGTTTCATGCTGGGCTCTCGCCGCTTCGGGCCCTTCGGGCGCAACGCCCCGGCGGCGTTCGGCCACACCGGTCTGACCAACGTGGCGGTCTGGGCCGACCCTCGGCGCGCCCTGGCGGTGGGCCTGGTCAGCAGCGGAAAGCCCGGACGCCACCCCGAGTCCGACCGATTCGGCGCCCTCCTGGACCGGATCAACGCAGCGGTGCCGCCGACCTGAGCCGGCATGACCGGCATGACCCCGGCGCCGAATTGTGGTCGCTGCCCCTCCCCCGATACCGTGGGCGCGATGGCGGAGTCACTGCTGCAGCAACAACTCGACGAGGCTCGCGCTCTGCTCCGGCGCGCCCGGGAGCTGTTCGGACCCGACCCGGTCGAGCCGCCGGAAGGCATCGCCGCCGATCCCGTGGATTGAGCCGGCCCCTCAGCGCACCAGCACGTGATTGAGCAGGGAGGTTTCGGCCCGTTGCAGGTCGACGGGGCCGGGCAGCTGCGCGGACGGTGTGAACCCCGCCTCGACGACCTCCTCCCGCACCCTCATCACTGCCCGCAGATGGGATACCTCGGCGGTCAGCAGGACCGCTTCGGCCAGGGCGGCGGCATCGGCATCCATCGCGGCCTCGGAGAGCACCACGCTGTGCAGATAGCCGCCGCCGCAGGACCGGAACATCACCCGCCCGCTGGGATGGACGGCATCGAAGGCGGGTTCGGACCCGCTCACGCGGGCTCCCCACCGGCGGCGCGGAACCTGCCCGCGGCGTCGGCCTCGTGCGCCTCCCAGGCGTCGGCGGCGGCCGACAGGCTGTCGGCGAGGTGGTCATGCGCGGCCGCCTGCTGTTCGTAGGACTTCCGGCGGGCCTCGAGTAGATCGCAGCCCGCGTCGCGAAGCGCGGCGAACACCGGGCCCAGCGACTCCAGCGTCGTCATGATCTCAGGGTGGTTCTCGGGAACCCCGCGCAGCTGTCGGGCGGTCTCCCGGTGGTCTCGCGCGGCCCGGCGCAGGTCGTCGGGCGCCACGTCGAGGCGGTCGGCCATCGCTCGCTCCTGTCTTCCATCCGTCACTGCCGACGGGGTGGGCCCGGCTGCCGGAGCCTATCGACGGCCGGCGCGGGGCGGCAATCCACGGTGTGAACACACGCTTGCAGCGTCGAAAGGACGGCCCCGGGGCCGCCGGCCCTAGCGGTAACGCCGCGCCAGCTCGTTCCACGCGGCCGCCTCGGACACCGAGAACGCCCGCGCGTCCTTGACGATCGCCGCGGTCTCGCGCTGCGCGGCCAGCAGCAGCCGGGCCAGTTCGTGGGCGTCGGCGGCGCCTCGGAGTTGCCGGCCGGCCGCGGCGTCGATCTCCTCGCCCACCGCGCGCAGCCGCTCGGCGGTCTCCCGGTGGTCTCGCGCGGCCCGGCGCAGGTCGTC
>CAYXOM010000329.1:0-4532 GCA_964466565.1 uncultured Mycobacterium sp. | reverse complement strand
TTCGGGTGGTCGTGGTGGTCGGCGTCGTCGTGGTCGTGGTCGTGGTGGTCGTCGACGTCGTGGTGGTCGTTGTGGTCGTCGTGGGTGTCGTGGTGGTCGTGGTCGTGGGCGTCGTCGTGGTGGTGGTGGGCGTCGTGGTCGTCGTCGGCGAGGTGGCGGGCGAGGGGGTCACCGTCGTCACGGTCGGCTCGCCGTCGCTGCCGGTCACGGTCACCGTCTGCGGGACCGCCGGACCCGGACTCGGCGAGGTGACCCGGGTCGTGGCGGTCGTCGGTGTGCTGTCGGCGCCGGTGAGCGTGACAGCCAATGCCGTGGCACCCAGCGCGGCGAGGGCCGCGGCGACGCCGAACAGCACCGCGGGACGGCGGTACCAGGGCAGGGTCGTCGCCGCCGGGAGTTCCGGGCGGCCATCGGGTTCGAACTCGAGCGTCGGGCGGGTACCGGTCGGCATCGGCGCGCCGGTGTACTCCCCGCCCGTGTAGGGCACCGGTTCGGCGGCGTCGTCGTCCTGCGACCAGGCCAGAGCGCGTCCGGTTCCGGTCCGGGGCGCTTGGTCACCCGGGTCGGCCGGCGACCAGCCGGCCGGGGCCAGGCCGGTCGGGGCGTCGGCGGCGGCGGTTCCCAGTGCGGTCTGCGCGTCGGGGCGCAGGGCGTCCGCCGCGATCGCGGCGGCGCCGACCGCGGCGACCGCCCCCGGTGCGGCGGCGCTGACCACCGGGACTCCGAACTCCGCGGAGAGGCGCCGGGTGATCGCCGGAGTCGGCGCTGCACCGCCCACGACGGCCACCGCGCTCAGCGTCGTGGGCGCGATCCCGTTGCGCTGCAGGGTCTGCCGCAGCGCCGCGATGAACTCCGCGAGCGGCTCGACGATCAGGTTCTCCAGTTCCGAGCGGGTCAGCCGGACCTCCGAGCGGTAGCCCGGCAGGTCGACGGGCACTACCGACTCGACGGCCCCGGTGGCTCCGGTGTCGAGGGACAACCGCTCCCGGGCCAGCCGGCACTGCTCCCGGATCCGGTTCAGTGCCGGAGCCGCGGCGGTACCGGCCGGACCGTCGGTGGCGTCGGCGGGCAGTCCGGCGAGCACGTAGTCCACCAGGGCCTGGTCCATGTGGTCGCCGCAGAGGGCGGGCACCCGCGTGCTGGGGCCGATCGGGGTCAGGCCCGCGGCGTCGGCGAGGGTGATCGTGCCGGCGGCGCCGCCGATGTCGCACAGCGCCACGACGCCGGTCGCCGGCAGCCCCGGATCGGAGCGCAGCGCGACGAGCGCCGCTGCGGCGTCGGAGACGATCGCCGGTGCCGCGCCGCCGGGGGCCAGGATGGGGCTGGTGCGCAGCGCGGCGCTCAGGGCCGCGGTCGTGGCGGGACCCCAGTGGGCGGGGACGGCGATCACCACCGACACCGGCGGCCGGCCGTCGCCGACGGCGCGGGCCATCGCCTCCAGCGCGGCGACGGTGAGCGCGTCGGCGGAGTGCGGGGACCCGTCGGCCGCGACCAGCGGAACCGGGTCGCCGACCCGTTCGACGAATCCCCGCAGCACCAGTCGGGCCGCCGTCAGGTCGGGGCTGGTCAGTTCCGGGTTCTGGGAGGGAAGGCCCACCTCGGCCGGCCGCCCCGCCAGCAGCGTCAGCACCGACCGGCGGATCACCGGCGCCCGGCCCGGCGCCGCCGCGGCAAGGTTGGTGATCCCGACCGAGAGTCCCAGTGCTTCGCTCACCTCGCGCGTTCCTTCCGCCCGGCCCCGGGTGCTGAAGTCCGGGCCCACCGTAGCGCGCGGTGCTGGGCGCGACCGGCAATCGGCCGGCCGTGTTGACGGCTACAGCGCGGGGATCACCGCGCCGGCGAAGAACTCCAGATGGTCGAGATCGGAGAGGTCGAGCACCTGCAGGTAGACCCGCTGCACGCCGGCTCCGGCGAACGCCGCCAGGGCCTCGGCGACCTCGCCCGGTGTGCCGACCAGCGGGCTGTTGGCGCGCAACTCGCCGACGTCGCGGGAGATGGCCGCGGCGCGGCGGGCGACCTCGGCGTCGTCCCGGCCGGCGCACACGACGAACGCCGCCGAGTAGACCAGGTCCGACTCGGCCCTGCCGGCGGCGCGCAGCGCGTCGCGAACCCGGCCGTACTGCACCGCGACGAAGTCCAGCGCCGGGAAGGCGAGGTTGAACTCGGCACCGAAACGGGCGGCCAGCGCGGGCGTGCGCCGGGGTCCGCCGCCGCCGACGATGACGGGGGGATGCGGGCGCTGCACGGGCTTGGGCAGGGCCGGGGAGTCGGCGAGGGTGTAGTGCGCGCCGTGGTGGTCGAACGTCGCACCGGCCGGGGCGGACCACAGCCCGGTGATCACCTCGAGTTGCTCCTCGAGCCGGTCGAAGCGCTCGCCGAGTGCGGGGAAGGGGATTCCGTAGGCGCGGTGCTCCGCCTCGAACCACCCCGCGCCGATGCCGAACTCGACCCGGCCGCCGCTCATCTGGTCGACCTCGGCGACCGAGATCGCCAATGGTCCCGGGTGACGGAAGGTCGCCGACGTCACCAGGGTGCCCAGCCGGACGGTGCTGGTCTCCCGCGCGATCCCGGCCAGCGTGATCCAGGCATCCGAGGGCCCCGGCAGGCCGTCTCCGCTCATGGCCAGGTAGTGATCCGACCGGAAGAAACCCGAAAAGCCAAGCTCTTCAGCGGCTTTGGCGACCGAAAGCTGATCGGCGTAGCTGGCCCCCTGCTGGGGCTCGACGAAGACGCGGAAGTCCACCGGGACAGCCTAGAAGAAATCGACCACCTCGGTGCTGACGAACATCCCCCGCCCGGTGCCGTCGTTGGTGAAGCGGGTCCCGTCGGCGCCGGCGTCGACTGTCCAGCCGGCGGCGTAGTAGGTGGCGTACCCGATCGTCACGGTCGGCATCGCCCCGAGGTTGCCCACCACCCAGCGGTTGCTCCCGTCGGCGGAGACCTCCACGCCGTTGGCCGGCTGCCCGTCGATGCGGGGCGGGTCGGCGAAGTCGGACTCGCAGCCCACGGCGTCCGCCGAGATCTGGCAACGGGTCCGCCCGGAGCGGGTCTCGATGAACACGTACCCGTTGGCGTTGGGGGCCAGCACCTGGGTTGCGCCCGACGGGGGTTCGGCCGGGGCGGCCGTCGGAGTCTCCGGCGCGGGGGTGCTGGGCCGCGGGGCGGGGAACTCCGGTTCGCTGTCGATGCCGCAACCCGGACAGATCGCCGCACCGTCGACGGTGGTGCTGCACCCGGCGAGGAGGGCTCCGGCGACGAGGAACCACGCTGCCGCGACGCCGGGGCGGAGAGGGACGCGCACCGGTCCAGCGTACGCAGGAGGTGACGCGAGTGACGCCAGTGACTCGCGGGTCAGCGCACCGTGACCTCGGCGGCGAAGGTCCAGCTGTCCTTTTCGCCCCCCTCCCACGGGCGTCCGTAACTGGTGGACACCGTCGCGGTCCCCGGCGCGACGGCGCGCAGGATCCACACCTCACTGCCGGGGGCGCCCGGGCGGCCGGCGCCGGGTGCGATCGCCTGGTGTCTGGTCTGTTCGATCACGCCGGGTGCGCTGATCGTCATCTGCTGCGTCCACCGGAACCCGGTGGACGGGTTAGCGCCCAGGCTGACCTGAAGGCTGCCGCCGGGACTCAGGGTCACTGAGCGGCGGCGGATGTCCTTGGCCTCCAGCAGTTCGTCGTAGGAGACCTCCACGGTGACCGTCTGCGGTTCGCCCGATGCCGACGGCCCGGAGTCCCCGGGTGGGGCGGAGCAGGCCGTGATCCCCATCGCCGTGACGGCCAGGACTGCGCCCACCCACAGGGTCATGCCGTTCTCCCTTCCCGGAATGTTCTGCCGCGCCGAAGATAGGACACCAGCCGGCGCGCCGGCACCGGCCGCGGCCAGTCGTCGGAACGGAAGTAGGCGTCTGAGCCGCCGTCGACGAAGACAACGCTCCCGCAGAGGAAGTCGGCGGCGTCGGACAGCATGAAGACGACCCAGTC
The DNA here is from genome assembly GCA_964466565.1 of uncultured Mycobacterium sp. GTDB lineage: Bacteria > Actinomycetota > Actinomycetes > Mycobacteriales > Mycobacteriaceae > Mycobacterium. Next base: position 549 of record CAYXOM010000329.1, on the reverse strand, counting down.
GGCGAGCTGGCCGGCGTCGCCGAATCCCCCGATCGGAACGGGGAACGAGCGGACGGCCTTGGCCTCACCCGGAGTGGAGAGCTGGCGCTCCAGCATGGGCGTCATGATCGCGCCCGGCGCCAGAACGTTGAGCCGGATGCCTGCCCCGGCCCACTCCGGCGTCGCCGCCTGCCGGCGCGCCCAGCGGCTGACCGCGATCTTGGTGGCCGCATACGCCATCGGCGGCGCGTAGCGGCCGAAGAGGCGATAGGAGCGCAACGCCCTCTCCGGTTCGCCGGCCAGCAGCGCCCGCACCGCCCGGCCCGGCACGGCCGGCACCGTCGTCGACGAATTGCTGCCGAAGACGACGACCTTGGCGTTCCCGGCGGCGGCCAGCGCCGGTCGCCACGCCTGCAAGAGGTCGACGACGCCGAAATAGTTGACCTCGGTGATCGCCCGCTCGGCTCCGGGGGTCGGGCCCAGCCCGGCCGCCAGCACCGCCCCGTCCAATCGGGCGTCGCAGGCGTTGAGGACGCCGGTCGCCGCCGCGCGCCGACCCGCCGCGTGGGA
>CAYXOM010000328.1:0-5824 GCA_964466565.1 uncultured Mycobacterium sp. | reverse complement strand
CGGCATCAGGGCCACGGTATCGGAGGTGCCCGCCGCGTAGTTTGACGGCGTGCCGGTCATCGACGTCGCCGATCCCGCCGACCCGCGTCTCGATGACTTCCGCGACCTCAATTGTGTCGACCGCCGGCCCGACCTGCCCACCGGCAAGGGTCTGGTGATCGCCGAGGGCGTGCTGGTGGTGCGCCGGATGCTGGCATCCCGGTTCCGGGCGCATGCGCTGCTGGGCACCGGCCGCAGGCTGGCTGAACTCGCCGCGGACCTGACCGTGACCGACGCCCCGTGCTACCGCGCGTCGGCAGAGGTGATGGCCGAGGTGGTGGGCTTCCACCTCAACCGCGGGGTGCTCGCGGCGGCCCGCCGGCCGCAACCGGCCGAGACGGCGGACGTGCTGGTTGCGGCGCGCACCGTCGCGGTGCTCGAGGGTGTCAACGACCACGAGAACCTCGGGTCGATCTTCCGCAATGCGGCTGGCCTCGGGGTCGACGCCGTGATCTTCGGCGCAGGCTGCGCCGACCCGCTGTACCGCCGCGCGGTGCGGGTTTCGATGGGACACGTACTGCTGGTTCCGTTCGCCCGGGCCCGGCATTGGCCGGACGATCTGGACCTGATGCGGCAGAACGACTTCGCGCTGCTGGCGATGACGCCCGCCGGGCATGCCCTACCGCTTGCCGAGGCGATGGGGCCGCTGTCGGGCCGGAAGGTGGCGATCCTGCTCGGAGCGGAGGGACCGGGTCTGTCCGAAACGGTGCTGCGGGCCGCCGACGCGCGGGTGCGGGTGCCGATGGCGGGCGGCACCGACTCGCTCAACGTGGCCACCGCGGCGGCGCTGGCGTTCTACCAGCGCGCCCAGGGTTAGCCTGGTGCGGTGACCACCGGCGGCCGTGAGCCGATGATCGGCCAAACCCGCGAGCCGACGCCGTGGGCGACGGGTCTGACCCTCGCGGCGTTCGTCGCGGCGGTCACCGGCGCCGCGATCGTGCTGCTGAGCCTGGGGATGAACCGGGTGCACCCGCTGCTCTCGGCCGGGCTGAACCTGGTGGCGGTCGGCGGCCTGGCCCCGACGCTGTGGGAATGGCGACGGATCCCGGTCCGGCGGTGGCTGGCCCTCGGTGCGGCGGCCGGCGTCGCCGTCGGCTGGACCGCGATGCTGGCGCTGTCGCTGCGCTGATTCAGCGCGTGCCGCCGGTGCGCACTCCGAGCAGCACGTCCTCCCATGCCGGGATGGCGGGCTTGCGGCCGCGACCGCGGGGCCCGGTCGGTGCGGCCGGTACCGCCGGGGCCCGGGCGGTGCGGCCGGTTCGGAGGGAGTCGCGGCGGCCGGCTCGGATCCGGGGTCCGACTGCTCGAACTCCAGTTGCGCCAGCGGGGCCACCGGCCGCAGCGGACGCTCGAATTCGGGGTCGATCAACTCGCTGGCGGCCTCGTCGACGGCCGTCACGGTGCCGCCGTGCGCCCCCGGCGTGAACCGGAAGTGGGCCAGGTTCTCCGAGAGGCCCGCCCGCCAGGACAGCCGGACCGTCCAGCGGCCGTCGTCATTGCGCCAGGCGTCCCAAGTGGTGGCCTCGGTACCCAGGCCGCGCTCGGTCAGCGCGGCCGAGACGGTCTCCAGCAGGGTTTCCACCGCCGGTCCGTCGGCGAGCACCGGGTGGGCCGCGGTGGCCAGTTCGGCCGCCCGGCGGCGCTCGAGCAGGACCGGGTGGGCAAAGCGCTCCACCCGGGAGACGTCCACGCCGGAGGACTCGGCGACCTCCTCCACGGTGGCGCCGGCGCGGATGCGGGCCTGGATGTCCCGGGGTCGTAACACGGTTCGGACCTCGCTGTCCTTGGCGGTCTGGTCAAGCCGGGAACGATCGCCGCGCACCGCCGCGCGCAGCCTCTCGTCGAGCCTGATCAGGAACTTGTCGGCCGGTTCGCCGCCCTCGCAGATGATGTGCCTGCCGTCGACGTCGAGTCCGATCAGTGTGAGTTCCCGCATGTCGGCCTCCTTCTGTCGCGGACTGTAACGCCCCCGGTGCCCGCAGCACGGCCGGGACACGCCGCTGTGACAGTTGAGGCGTCAGCGCCCGTGGGCGATGAGCCGTCAGAGCCTCTCGACGACCCAGTCCACACACCGGGTCAGGGCGGTGACGTCGTCGGGATCGATCGCCGGGAACATCGCGATCCGCAGCTGGTTTCTCCCCAGCTTGCGGTACGGCTCGGTGTCGACCACGCCGTTGGCCCGCAGGACCCTGGCCACCGCCGCGGCGTCGACCCCCTCAATGAGGTCGACGGTCCCCACCACCTGCGAGCGCAGCGCCGGGTCGGCGACGAAGGGCGTCGCGTACGGGGCGTCCTCGGCCCAGCCGTAGAGCCGCGAGGAGGAGTCGGCGGTGCGCGCCACGGCCCAGCTCAGGCCGCCGTTGCCCAGCAGCCAGTCGATCTGCTCGGCCAGCAGCACCAGGGTGGCGATTGCCGGGGTGTTGTAGGTCTGGTTCTTGAGGCTGTTGTCGACCGCGATCGGCAGGGACAGGAAGTCGGGCACCCAGCGGCCGGCGGCGGCGACCGCCTCGATGCGGGCCAGCGCCGCGGGGGAGACCAGCGCCAGCCACAGCCCGCCGTCGCCGGCGAAGTTCTTCTGGGGCCCGAAGTAGTAGACGTCGCACTCGGTCACGTCGACCGGCAGTCCCCCGGCTCCCGAGGTCGCGTCGATGAGCACCAGGGCGTCCCCGGAACCCTCGGGGCGGCGGACCCCGACGGCGACTCCGGTGGAGGTTTCGTTGTGCGCCCAGGCGATGGCGTCGACCGACGGGTCCGACTGCGGGTGCGGGGCGCTGCCGGGGTCGGCGGTGACGACGATCGGGTCGCCGACGAACGGGTTGGCGGCCACGGCGGCGGCGAACTTCGCGCTGAACTCGCCGTAGGTCAGGTGCAGTGACCGGCGATCGATGAGGCCGAACGCCGCGGCGTCCCAGAACGCCGTGGCGCCGCCGTTGCCGAGGATCACCTCGTACCCGTCGGGCAGGGCGAACAGTTGGCGCAGGCCTTCCCGGACCCGGCCGACGAGATTCTTGACCGGTGCCTGCCGGTGGGAGGTGCCGAACAGTGCGGCCGCCGAGGTGCTCAGTGCGGCCAGCTGTTCGGGGCGGACCTTGGACGGGCCGCACCCGAACCTGCCGTCGGCGGGCAGCAGGGCGGGCGGGATGACGAGCTGGGCGGGATCGGCCATGATCGCCCAGCCTATGAGCCGGAGGCCCGCGATTGGAAACCGGCTCTGGACAGGCCGCGGGCTGCTGCGGTACCGTCGGCCGAGAGCTTTACAAATATGCTCTATATGTAAACCCCGATGGGAGGCAGCCGTGGCCCGTGCCCGGATGGTCAAACGCTGGCGGCGCAACATGGAGGTCACCGACGACCAGCCCTACGTCGAACTGCTGCGCACCCTGTCCGAGGGGTCGGTGCGGCGCAGTTTCAACCCCTACACCGACATCGACTGGGACTCCCCGGAGTACGCGGTCAGTGCCGACGACGAGCGCTGGATCCTGCCGCGAACCGACCCGCTGGGCGCGCACCCCTGGTATCGGGCCCAGCCGGTGGCGCGGCGGATCGAGATCGGCCAGTGGCGGCAGGCCAACGTCGCCAAGGTGGGTCTGCAGTTCGAGTTGATCCTCATCCGGGGGCTGATGAACTACGCGTTCTGGGTTCCCAACGGATCCCCGGAGTACCGCTACTGCCTGCACGAGTCGGTCGAGGAGTGCAATCACACCCTGATGTTCCAGGAGATGGTCAACCGGATCGGGGCCGACGTCCCGGGCATGCCCCGGTGGCTGCGCTGGCTCTCACCGCTGATCCCGTTGGCCGCCGGGCCACTGCCGGTGCCGTTCTTCTTCGGCGTGCTCGCCGGTGAGGAGCCGATCGACCACACCCAGAAAGACGTGCTGCGCGAGGGCCGGGACCTGCACCCGATCATGGCGCGGGTGATGGCCATCCACGTCGCCGAGGAGGCCCGGCACATCTCCTTCGCCCACGAGTACCTGCGCAAGCGCCTCCCGCGGCTGCGGCCGGCCCAGCGGTTCTGGCTCTCGCTGCACGTGCCGGTGATCATGCGGGTGCTCTGCGGGGCCATCGTGGTGCCGCCCCGCAGCTTCTTCACCCGGTTCGAGATACCGCGCGCGGTCCGCCAAGAGTTGTTCTTCGGCGCCGCGGCCTCCCGGCAGATGCTGCGCGACATGTTCGCCGACGTCCGGATGCTCTGCCACGACACCGATCTGATGAACCCGGCCGCCCGGCTGATGTGGCGCATCTGCCGGATCGACGGCGAACCCAGCCGGTTCCGCAGCGAACCGCGGCGCGGCGCCACCACGGCCGCGTAGCGCTCCCGGTGCCCCACGTCATCACCGCGTCCTGCTGCGGTGACGCCTCGTGCGTCTATGCCTGCCCGGTCAACTGCATCCATCCCGGTCCCAACGAGCCTGGCTTCGCCACCGCCGAGATGCTCTACATCGACCCGCTGTCCTGCGTGGACTGCGCGGCCTGCGTGAGTGCGTGCCCGGTCGGGGCGATCGTGGCCGACACCCGCCTGACCCCCGACCAGCGTCCCTTCGCCGCGGTCAACGCCGCCCATTACCCGCCCCGGCCGCCCGGGCACCGGCCACCGCCGGCGGACACCCTCGCCCCGGTGCCGCCGGCGCCGCGGGTCCGGCCCGGCCCGGCGCCGCTGCGGGTCGCCGTCGTCGGCTCGGGTCCGGCGGGGATGTACGCCGCCGACGAACTGCTCACCGCGGGGGCCACCGCGGTGTCGGTGTTCGACGCACTACCCACGCCCTACGGTCTGGTCCGCAGCGGGGTGGCCCCCGACCACCCGAACACCAAGGCGATCACCGGTCTGTTCGACCGGATCAGTGACCGAAGGGGATTCGACTTCTTTCTCAACGTCGACGTGGGCGCGCACATCTCGCATGCCGAGTTGCTCGAGTACCACCACGCGGCGCTCTACGCGGTGGGCGCCGCAGGGGCGCGCACCCTCGATGTGGCCGGAATGGACCTCCCGGGGACGGGCGCCGCGAGCGACCTCGCGGCCTGGCTCAACGGGCATCCGCATGCCACCGGCCCGAACGTCGACCTCGACCATCCCCGTGCGGTGGTGATCGGAAACGGCAACGTCGCCCTCGACGTCGCCCGGGTACTCACCGCCGATCCCGACGACCTTGCCGCCACCGATATCTCCGACCGGGCGCTGGAGGCTCTGCGCCGCTCGGCGGTGCGCGAGGTCGTCGTCGCGGCGCGCCGCGGTCCGGCCGAGTCCGCCTTCACGCTGCCCGAGCTGATCGGGCTGTGCGGGGGCGGCAACGTCGTGCTCGACCCCGCCGACCGCGACCTGGTGCGGGCCGACCTGGCCGTCCCGCTCGACGCCGCAACCCGGGCCAAGCTGGAACTGCTGGCCGGTGTGCCCGGCGAGGTCGCGGCTGCCCGGCGGATCCGGCTGGTCTACCGGCTGGTCCCCGAACGCGTCCTCGGGACATCCCGCGTGACGGGAGTCTCGTTCCGGCGCGCCCGGGCGGGGGGCGCCGTCACGATCGACACCGGACTGCTGCTGACCTCCGTCGGCCACCGCGGCACCCCGGTGGTCGGGCTGCCCTTCGACGCGGCCGCCGGGGTGGTGCCCAGCACCGCGGGCCGGGTGATCGACCCGGACGGCGGCCGCCCGGTCCGCGGCGCCTATGTGGCCGGCTGGATCAAGCGCGGGCCGACCGGTTTCATCGGCACCAACAAGACCTGCGCCATGCAGACGGTCTCGGCGCTGGTCGACGACTACAACGCGGGCCTGCTGGCCGACCCGCCCCGGCCC
>CAYXOM010000327.1:0-3596 GCA_964466565.1 uncultured Mycobacterium sp. | reverse complement strand
ATCGGTCCCGCCCGGCAGGTGCCGCAACCGGCCGTCGATGAGCGCGTACTGCCGGTCGGTCACCCGCTCGAGCAGGTAGCGGTCGTGGGAGACGACGATGAGCGTCCCCGGCCAGGAGTCCAGCAGGTCCTCGGTGGCCGCGAGCATGTCGATGTCGACGTCGTTGGTGGGCTCGTCGAGGATCAACACGTTCGGTTCCTCGAGCAGGGTCAGCAGCAACTGCAACCGGCGGCGCTGGCCGCCGGAGAGATCGCCCACCCGCGCCGAGAGCTGATCGCGCCCGAAGCCCAGCCGCTCGAGCACCTGAGCCGCGGGAATCTCCCGTCCGTCCACCACGTAGCCGGTGCGCAGCCGGCCCAGCACGTCGCGCACCAGGTCGTCGCCGATGCCGGCGAGGACCCCGTCGCGCTGATCGAGCATCCCGAGCCGGACGGTCTTCCCGCGCTTGACCCGGCCGCTGTCGGGAGTCACGGTTCCGGCGATGAGACCGAGCAGGGTGGACTTCCCGGCCCCGTTCGCCCCGACGATCCCGCTGCGCTCGCCGGGGCCGATGCGCCACTCGACGTCGCGCAACACCGGCTCGCCACCGTAGGACACCGACACGTCGAGCAGGTCGACCACGTCCCTGCCCAGCCGTGCGGTCGCCAGCCGGGCCAGCGCGACGGAGTCGCGCACCGGGGGCATGTCGGCGATCAGGTGGTTGGCCGCCTCGATGCGGAACTTCGGTTTCGAGGTGCGCGCGGGTGCCCCGCGACGCAGCCAGGCGAGTTCCTTGCGCATCAGGTTCTGCCGCTTGGCCTCTGCCGCCGCGGCCTGGCGATCCCGCTCGACCCGCTGCAGCACGTAGGCCGCGTAACCGCCGTCGAAGGATTCGACGAGTCCGTCGTGAACCTCCCAGGTGGTGGTGGCCACCTCGTCGAGGAACCAGCGGTCGTGGGTGATCGCCAGCAGCGCCCCGGCCCCGGCCGGCCAGCGGGCGCGCAGGTGCGCCGCCAGCCAGGTGATCGCCTGCACGTCGAGATGGTTGGTCGGCTCGTCGAGGGCGATGACGTCCCAGTCGCCGATGAGCAGAGCCGCCAGCTGCACCCGGCGGCGCTGGCCGCCGGAGAGCCCCGAGACCGGCGCTCCCCAGTCGATGTCGGCCACCAGGCCGCTCATCACGTCGCGCACCCGGGGATCGCCGGCCCACTCGTGTTCGGCGCGCCGGCCCACCAGTGCGGTGGCCACCGCGGTGGTCGGTTCGAGGTCGTCGGCCTGGTCCATGGCGCCCACCGTCAGCCCGCCGCGCCGGGTGACCCGGCCCGAGTCGGGAGCGATCCGGCCGGTGAGCATGCCGAGCAGACTGGACTTGCCGTCCCCGTTGCGACCGACAATCCCGATCCGGTCCCCGGCGTCGACCCCGAGGGTCACCGACTCGAAGACCACCTGGTTCGGATACCGCAGTCCCAGGGCCTCGGCGCCCAGCAGGTGTGTCACCGGAAGAAGCCTAATATCCGGCAAAATGCCTGCTGAGAGGCTGCCCGCGGATCGGGTGGTACACCGGGGGTATGCCATGATGGGCGAGCCGTCAGGGCTACGACCGCAGGTTCTTGGCGAGGAGCACATCGCGCATGGTTGATTTGAACATCTCGGCGATCACCGGTCCCCTCGAGCGGCTGGTGGCCACGGCCCAGAACGGTTTCGAGGTGGCTCGCCTGGGCGGACTGGAGACCGGATCGGTGCCCTCGCCGTTTCAGATCGTCGAGAGCACGCCGATGTACAAACTGCGGCGCTACTTCCCGCCCGGCACCCGGCCGGGCCGGCGCCGGACGGGACCTCCGGTGCTGATGGTCCACCCGATGATGATGTCGGCCAACATGTGGGACGTCACCCGCGAGGACGGCGCGGTGGGGATCCTGCACCAGGCCGGCGTGGACCCTTGGGTCATCGACTACGGATCCCCCGACGAGGTCGAGGGCGGCATGGAGCGCACCCTGACCGACCACATCGTCGCCCTGTCGCAGGCAATCGAGACCGTCAAGGCCGCCACCGGATCAGACGTGCACCTGGTCGGCTACTCCCAGGGCGGCATGTTCTGTTATCAGACCACCGCCTTCCGGCGGTCCAAGGACGTGGCCAGCATCGTGGCCTTCGGATCGCCGGTGGACACCCTGGCCGCTCTGCCGGGGGGCCTGCCGGCGAACATGGGGATCGCCGTAGCGGAGTTCCTCGCCGATCACGTGTTCAACCGCATCGATATCCCGAGTTGGCTGGCGCGCACCGGATTCCAGATGCTCGACCCGCTCAAGACGGTGAAATCCCGGGTCGAGTTCCTGCTGCAGCTCCACGACCGCGAGGCGCTGCTGCCTCGCGAGCAGCAGCGCCGGTTCCTCGACAGCGAGGGCTGGATCGCCTGGTCCGGCCCGGCGGTCTCCGAACTGCTCAAGCAATTCGTGACGCACAACCGGATGATGACCGGCGGCTTCGCGATCCAGGGGCAACTGGTCACCCTCGCCGACATCACCTGCCCGGTGCTGGCGTTCGTCGGCGAGGTCGACGACATCGGCCAGCCACCGGCGGTGCGCGGCATCCGCCGGGCCGCCCCCAAGGCCGACATCTACGAGGTGATGATCCGCACCGGGCACTTCGGCCTCGTCGTCGGCTCCAAGGCGGCCAACATCTCGTGGCCGACAGTGGCCGGGTGGGCGCTGTGGGTCGCCGGGCGGGAGGCCAGGCCGGACAACATCGCACCGATGTCCGACGCCGCCGCCGGCGCGTCGGGCGTCGCGATGAGCTCGCGGGTCATGCACGGTGTCGCCGAAGCCTCCGATCTGGCATTGTCGCTGGCCAAGGGGGCGGCCGACGCCGTGGCGGCGACCAACAGGTCGATGCGGACCCTGGCCGTCGAGACCGCCCGCACCCTGCCGCGACTCGTGCGCCTCGGGCAGATCAACGACCACACCCGGATCTCGCTGGGCAGAGTGATCGCCGAGCAGGCTGACGAGGTGCCCGAGGGCGAGTTCCTGCTCTTCGACGGCCGGGTGCACACCTATCAGGCCGTCAACCGCCGCATCGACAACGTGGTGCGCGGCCTAATCGACGTCGGGGTGCGCCAGGGCTCGAGGGTGGGGGTGCTGATGGAGACCCGGCCCAGCGCGCTGGTCGCCATCGCCGCGCTGTCCCGGCTGGGTGCGGTGGCGGTGCTGATGCCGCCGGACGCCGACCTCGCCCAGGCCGCCCGGTTGGGCGGGGTCACCGACGTGATCACCGACCCGGGCAATCTCGCCGCGGCCGCCAAGCTGCCGGTGCGGACCCTGGTGCTGGGCGGCGGCGATGCCCGGGATCTGCAGCTGCCCAAGGGCGGCGCCGTCATCGACATGGAACAGATCGACCCCGAGGCCGTGGAGTTGCCGGGCTGGTACCGGCCCAACCCTGGCTACGCGCGGGACGTGGCCTTCGTGGTGTTCAGCGCGGTGGGCGGGGGCGAGCTGGTGCCCAAGCAGATCACCAACTTCCGGTGGTCGCTGTCGGCGTTCGGCACCGCCTCGGCGGCCGCGCTCACCCGCGGCGACACCGTCTACTGCCTGACCCCGCTGCACCACCAGTCGGGGCTGCTG
>CAYXOM010000326.1:0-1556 GCA_964466565.1 uncultured Mycobacterium sp. | reverse complement strand
GCAACCACCCGCTGGCGGTCTTCTCGCTGGTCGTCTCCATCATCGGTCTGGTGCCGCTGTGCGGGTTCATCTCCTCGCTGACCGGCATCCTGCTCGGGGCGGTGGCGCTCACCCAGATCAAAAGGACCGGTCAGGCCGGATATGGCCTGGCGGTGGCCGGGATCGTCATCGGGGTGGCGACCCTGGTGGTCAACATCGTGCTGATCACCTTCGCCATGAACACCGCCACCTGACGTCGCGCCCTCAGCCCGGCGGGACGAACGGCGGCGCCGTCCTGGCCATTCCCGCCGCCCGCCCCTTGGCAGCCACCACCAGCGCCATCTTGCGGCTGGCCTCGTCGATCATCTCCTCGCCCAGCATCACCGCGCCGCGGGAACCGCCGGCGGCGGAGGTGTGCCATTCGTAGGCCTCCAGGATCAGCTCGGCACGGTCGTACTCCCGCTGGCCGGGACTGAAGATCTCGTTCCCGGCCGCGATCTGGTCGGGGTGCAGCACCCACTTGCCGTCGTAGCCCAGTGCGGCGCTGCGTCCGGCGACCCGGCGGAACGCCTCGACGTCGCGCACCTTCAGGTACGGGCCGTCGATGGCGGCGACGTCGTGGGCGCGCGCGGCCACCAGGATGGTCATCAGCACGTGGTGGTAGGCGTCGCCGACGTCGTAGCCCGCCGGTTGTTCGCCGACCACCAGGGTCCGGGTGTGCAGGCTGGCCATCAGGTCCGCGGGGCCCAGGACCAGCGCCCGCACCCGCGGGGCGGCGGCGATCTCGCCGATGTTGGCCAGGCCCGCGGCGTTCTCGATCTGCGCGTCGATCCCGATCCGGCCCACCGGCAGTCGGTGGGCAATCTCCACTTGGGTCAGCAGCAAGTCGAGCGCTTCGACGTGGGACGCGCCGGTCACCTTGGGCAGCACGACCACATCCAGGTGTGCCCCCGCGGCCGAGACCACGTCGATCACGTCGACGTGGGTCCAGGGCGTCGACCAGTCGTTGACCCGGACCCCGAGCACCTGCCCGGCCCAGCCGCCGGAGGCCAGCGCGGCCCCCACCCGGGTGCGCGCGGAGGACTTGGCGTCGGGCGCCACCGAGTCCTCGAGATCCAGGAAAACCTGGTCGGCGGGGAGCGTCCTGGCCTTCTCGATCATCCGGGGACTGCTGCCCGGTACCGACAGGCAGGTTCGCCGGGGGCGATAGGCGTTGTGCACCGGCGGACTCCTACCCTCGGTAGTCATGGCGTCGGCGATCAGGGTATCCACGGCCCGCGAACTCGCCGCGCTGCGGCTGCGGTGCCCCCCGAGCCGAGGTCGGCGACACCGCAGGGTTGAGGGGCGACCCGCCAACCTGGCACGTTGCCTCCCGGCGGCGGAGCCGGACTGGGTATGGTAAGCCAGATCACAGGGCCGGGACCGGCCGCGCAGGGTTGACACGGCTTGAGGACGGGCGAGTGGGGATACGGCACAGGGTCGGACGGGTCATGCGGTCGCCCGCGGTCGGGGTCGCCCTGATCACCCCGGTCGTGCTGGCCGGTGCCGTGGCAGCCGCCCCCAGCCGGGCCGGCGTC
>CAYXOM010000325.1:0-14014 GCA_964466565.1 uncultured Mycobacterium sp. | reverse complement strand
GAGTTTTTTCGGCAGCGGCCGCGGCGGCCCTCGCCGCCGCAGCGGGACTCCTCGCGGCCCCGGCCGCGCAGGCGCTGCCCTGCAACGACGTCGAGGTGGTCTTCGCCCGCGGCACCAACGAGCCGCCGGGGATCGGCCGGGTCGGCGAGGCTTTCGTCTCCGAGCTGCGCAAGCGGATCCCCGAACGCACGATGGGCGTGTACTCGGTGAACTACCCGGCCAGCTATGACTTCCTGGCCGCGGCCGACGGCGCCAACGACGCCAGCGCCCACATCCAGAACGTCGTCAACGCCTGCCCGGGAGCCCAGCTCGTGCTCGGGGGGTACTCCCAGGGCGCGGCCATCATCGACGTCATCACCTCGGTGCCCTTCCCGGTCGTCGGGTTCACCAACCCAATGCCGCCGGCCGTCGCCGACCGGGTCGCCGCGCTGGCGGTGTTCGGCAACCCCTCCAACCGGATCGGGATGCCGCTGACCTCCAGCCCGCTCTACGGCAGCAAGGCCATCGACCTGTGCAACCCGGGTGACCCGATCTGCTCGGACGGCGGCACCGTGGCGGCCCACCGCAGTTACGGTCCAGACGGTTCGGCCAGCCGCGCCGCGAGCTTCGTCGCCACGCTGCTGGCAGCGCGCCCGTTCTGACGAACCGCCGGGGGCAAGGTTTCGCATCGGCGGGGTGGCTGTGTGACGATGGTCGCCATGCGCAGCAGTCTGCGGGGAGGGGCCCACACGGCGGCGGGCGCACTGGCCGCCCTCGGCACCGCCGCCGTCCTGAGTGCCACTGCCGCCCCCGCCCTCTCGGCCGCCGCACCGGCCGGGCAGACCCCCGACTGCCCCGACATCCAGCTGGTCTTCGCCCGCGGAACCAGTGAGCCCAGCGGCCTCGGCCGGGTCGGGCAGGCGCTGTCCAACCAGCTCTCGGCGATGATCGGCGGCCGCTCGCTGGGCGTGTACGCGGCGAACTACCCGGCCAGCTACGACTTCCTCGCCGCCGCCGACGGCGCCACCGACGTCACCGACCACATCGCCGGGATGTCGCAGAGCTGCCCTTCCACCCGCTTCGTGCTGGGCGGCTACTCCCAGGGCGCGGCGGTCATCGACATGCTGATGGGCATCCCGCCGCTGGGCAACCGGGTGGGCGACATCGGTTCGGCCCCACGCCTGCCGGCCAGCCTCGCCGACCGGGTGGCGGCGGTGGCGGTGTTCGGCAACCCGGCCCGCAAGTTCGGCAACCCCGCCTCGGCCGCGCCGGGCCCGTTCGCCGGGAAGGCCATCGACCTGTGCAGCGACGGTGACCCGATCTGCTCGCAGGGCCGCAATCCGTTCGCCCACAACAACTACGAGAAGTCCGACCTGGTCAGCCAGGCCGCCGGATTCGTCGCCAGCCGGCTCTAAGTAGCGCGACTGGCGAAGCACCCACCGGTTCCCTACCATGAGGTGGTGCTCGTGAGACGGATGAGAAACATGGTGTCGGTCACAGCGGCCGCCGCGGCGATCCTCATCGCGCCGGTCGCCGCACCGCCGGGAATGCCTGCCGCCGTGCCGGTCGCCTCGGCCGCACCCTGCCCCGATGTCGAGGTGATCTTCGCCCGCGGCCGCATCGAGCCGCCCGGCACCGGACTGGTCGGCAACGCCTTCGTCGACGCCCTACGCGCCAAGACCGCGAAGTCGGTCGACTACTACGCGGTCGACTACCTCGCCGATATCGACGTGGTGCAGGGGGCCAACGACATGAGCCGGCGCATCCAGTACATGGCCGCCAACTGTCCCTCCACCCGGCTGGTGATCGGCGGCTACTCGCTGGGCGCCGCGGTGACCGACGTCGTCCTCGCGGTGCCCTCGCCGGTGTTCGGCTACACGAATCCGCTGCCGCTGGGGATGGACGACCACGTCGCGGCGGTCGCGCTGTTCGGAAACGGCACCCAGAAGGTGTTCGGTCCGCTGGCCACGATCATCCCGAAGTGGGGCGGCAAAACGATCGACGTGTGCACCGCCGAAGACCCGATCTGCAACGACAACATGGACCCGGAGACCTGGGCGGCCAACTGGAACGCCCACCTGCAGGGCGCCTACATCGACTCCGGGCTGGTGGATCAGGCCGCCGCCTTCGCCGCCGCGCGGATCTGACCGGGCCGCAGCTCAGTCCAGGATGCGCATGTCGCGGGTCACCGCGGCCCGCGCGGCCAGTTCGCCGTCCGGCGGGTAGTCCACCCCGGTCAGGGTGAGTCCGCGGGCGGGGGCGGTCGCGAAATCGCTGCTGCGCTCGGTGGCGGTCAGAAGTGCGGCGCACCATGCGATGTCGCGCCTGCCCTCACCGACGGCGAGCAGCGCGCCCACCACCGAGCGCACCATCGACCAGCAGAACGCGTCGGCGGTGACGTAGGCGGTGAGCAGGTCGCCGTCGGCGACCCAGTCCAGGCGCTGCAGGTGGCGGATGGTCGTCGCCCCCGGCCGCGGCCGGCAGAAGGCGGCGAAGTCGTGCAGTCCCACCAGGGCGCCCGCGGCGGCGTTCATGGCGGCCACCTCCAGCGGGCGCGGCCAGGGCATGACGAACCGGGCCCGGTCGGGGTCGGCGCCGTACGGGGCCAGCGACAGTCGGTAGGCGTAGTGGCGGCGCAGAGCGGAGAACCGGGCGTCGAACCCGGCCGGGACGCGCCGAATCTCCCGCACCCGGACATCGTCGGGCAGCAGCTTCGCAAGTCGCCGCACCAGAGCGGTGAACTCGGCGTCGCCCGGGCGGTGATGACGGGGACGAACGTGGGCAAGGCCGTCGGCCGGCATGTCGAGGTGTGCCACCTGGCCGGAGGCGTGCACCCCGGCGTCGGTCCGCCCGGCGGCGCGCAGCCGCACCGGCGACCGGAACACCGTCGAGAGCGCGTTCTCCAGCACACCGGCGACGGTGCGCTGCCCGCCTTGGACCGCGAAGCCGCTGAAATCGGTCCCGTCGTAGGCGATGTCGAGCCGCAGCCGGACGAGGTCAGGACTTGTCAGGCTCGGCCTGCTCCTCGGCCTCGGCCTCGATCTCGGCGGTCTGGGCGTCGGCGATCCCGGCGTCCTCGGCCTCGAGCTCGGCGAGGGGCTCCTCGGTGGCGGGCTCGCTCGCGGGCTCTTCGGCGGCCGGTGCGGCCGGAGCGGCCTTCTTGGCCGCCGAGCCCGCCGCCCGCCGGGCCCGGTTGGCCTCGGCGGTGGCCGTCTTCTCCCGGACCAGCTCGATCACCGCCATCGGGGCGTTGTCGCCCTTACGCGCCTCCACCTTGATGATGCGGGTGTAGCCACCCTCGCGGTCGGCGAAGAACGGGCCGATCTCGGCGAAGAGCGCGTGCACCACGTCCTTGTCACGGATCTTCTTCATCACCTCGCGGCGGTTGTGCAAGGTGCCCTTCTTGGCGTGGGTGATCAACTTCTCGGCATAGGGCCGCAGCGCCCGGGCCTTGGGCTCGGTCGTCGTGATCCGGCCGTGCTCGAACAACGAGGTGGCCAGGTTGGCCAGCATCGCCTTCTGGTGCGAGGAGGACCCGCCGAGGCGGGGGCCCTTGGTGGGCTTGGGCATTGCGCTATCTCCTGTCAGCGGCTGTTCAGAGCTGTTCGGTTTCGGCGTAGTCGGCGTCGGTGTCGGTCTCGTAGCCGGCGTCGCCGGTCCAGGTCCCGGTGGCGACGTCGTAGCCGGCCACCTCCGACGGGTCGAAGCTGGCCGGCGAGTCCTTCAGGGCCAGGCCGAGCTGGTGCAACTTGATCTTGACCTCGTCGATGGACTTCTGGCCGAAGTTGCGGATGTCGAGCAGGTCGGACTCGGTGCGGCCGACGAGTTCGCCGACGGTGTGCACGCCCTCACGCTTGAGACAGTTGTAGGAGCGCACCGTCAGGTCCAGGTCGTCGATCGGCAGCCCGAACGCGGCGACGTGGCTGGCCTCGGTCAGGGACGGGCCGATCTCGATGCCCTCGGCCTCGAGGTTGAGCTCCCTGGCCAATCCGAAAAGCTCGACCAGGGTCTTGCCCGCCGAGGCGAGCGCGTCGCGCGGGGCGATCGAGTTCTTGGTCTCGACGTCGAGGATCAGCTTGTCGAAGTCGGTCCGCTGCTCGACGCGGGTGGCCTCGACCTTGTAGGTCACCTTCAATACCGGCGAGTAGATCGAGTCCACCGGGATACGGCCGATCTCGGCTCCGGAGACCTTGTTCTGCACCGCCGGAACGTAACCGCGGCCGCGCTCGACGACCAGTTCGATCTCGAGCTTGCCCTTGTCGTTGAGCGCCGCGATGTGCATGTCGGGGTTGTGCACCGCGACGCCGGCCGGCGGCACGATGTCCGCGGCCGTCACCGCACCCGGACCCTGCTTGCGCAGGTACATGGTCACCGGCTCGTCCTGTTCGGAGGACACCACCAACCCCTTGAGGTTGAGGATGATGTCGGTGACGTCCTCCTTGACCCCGGGCACGGTGGTGAACTCGTGCAGCACCCCGTCGATGCGGATGCTGGTGACCGCCGCACCGGGGATCGACGACAGCAGCGTGCGGCGCAGTGAGTTGCCCAGGGTGTAACCGAAGCCGGGCTCGAGCGGCTCGATGATGAACCGCGACCGGTTGGCGGCGATGACCTCTTCGGACAGGTTGGGGCGCTGGGAAATCAGCATGGGTGTTCACTTCTCCTTCTCGGCACCCGCTATTTGATGCCGTCGGATCCCGCGGCGGCGCCGCGGCTGGGTGGGGTTACTTGGAGTAGAACTCGACGATCAACTGCTCGGTCAGCGGCACGTCGATCTGGGCGCGCTCGGGAAGCTGGTGAACCAGGATCCGCTGCCGCTCGCCGAGCACCTGCAGCCACGACGGGATCGGCCGGTCGTCGGCGGTCTCCCGGGAGATCTGGAACGGCAGGGTGTTGATCGAGCGCTCCTTGATGTCGATGATGTCGTATTGCGACACCCGGTAACTCGGGATGTCGACCTTCACGCCGTTGACGGTGAAGTGGCCGTGGCTGACCAACTGGCGGGCCATCCGGCGGGTGCGGGCCAGCCCGGAGCGGTAGACCACGTTGTCCAGCCGGCTCTCCAGGATACGCAGCAGGTTCTCACCGGTCTTGCCGGACTGGCGCACCGCCTCCTCGTAGTAGCGGCGGAACTGCTTCTCCATCACGCCGTAGGTGAAGCGGGCCTTCTGCTTCTCCTGCAGCTGCTGGCGGTACTCGCTCTCCTTGATCCGCGCGCGGCCGTGCTGGCCGGGCGGGTAGGGGCGCTTCTCGAACGACTGGTCGCCACCGACGAGGTCGACGCCGAGGCGGCGCGACTTGCGGGTGACCGGTCCGGTGTAACGAGCCATGGTTGTGCTACCTCCCCTAGACCCGGCGCCGCTTGGGCGGACGGCAGCCGTTGTGCGGCTGCGGGGTGACATCGGAGATCGCGCCGACCTCCAGGCCGGCGGCCTGCAGCGAGCGGATCGCCGTCTCGCGGCCCGAACCCGGGCCCTTGACGAACACGTCGACCTTCTTCACGCCGTGCTCCTGGGCCTTGCGGGCGGCGTTCTCGGCGGCCAGTTGGGCGGCGAACGGGGTCGACTTGCGCGAGCCCTTGAACCCCACGTGGCCCGAGGAGGCCCAGGCGATCACGTTGCCCTGCGGGTCGGTGATCGTCACGATCGTGTTGTTGAAGGTGCTCTTGATGTGGGCGGCCCCGTGCGGGACGTTCTTCTTCTCCCGGCGGCGGGTGGTCTTGCCCTTCTTGGCGCCGGACGCGGCCTTCTTCGGAGGTGCCATGGTTACTTAGCCTTCTTCTTGCCGGCGATGGTGCGCTTTGGCCCCTTGCGGGTGCGCGCGTTGGTCTTGGTCCGCTGGCCGCGCACCGGCAGCCCGCGGCGGTGCCGCAGGCCCTGGTAGCAGCCGATCTCGATCTTGCGGCGGATGTCGGCCTGCACCTCGCGGCGCAGATCGCCCTCCACCTTGAGGGTTCCCTCGATGTAGTCGCGCAGCGCGGTGAGCTGCTCGTCGGAGAGGTCCTTGCTGCGCAGGTCCCGGTCGATGCCGGTGGCGGCGAGAATCTCCTGGGAGCGGGTGCGGCCGATGCCGAAGATGTAGGTCAGCGCGATCTCCATGCGCTTGTCGCGCGGGAGATCGACGCCCACTAGACGTGCCATGAGGGCTTTCGTTTCCTTACTTCTCGGCGGAGGTGTGTTCCCGGTCCGTTCCCGCACCGACGTACGGGGCCCGGCCTCCGCTCCGGGCGTGTACACCCGGGTAAACCCGGGCGCTGGTACTGGGAGGTCTGTATTCGGTTGTGGTCGGGGCTGGAGCCGGCCCGGCCCTAGCCTTGGCGCTGCTTGTGCCGCGGGTCGGAGCAGATCACCATGACCCGCCCGTGCCGACGGATCACCCTGCACTTGTCGCAGATCGGCTTGACGCTCGGCTTGACCTTCACGGCTGCGGTGATCCTGTTCTGTCTGGGTCTGGTCGTAGATGTGGTCGTGGGCTACTTGTAGCGGTAGACGATGCGGCCCCGGGTCAGGTCGTAGGGCGAGAGTTCCACGACGACCCGGTCCTCGGGCAGGATGCGGATGTAGTGCTGGCGCATCTTGCCGCTGATGTGGGCGAGCACCTTGTGTCCGTTCTCCAGCTCAATGCGGAACATCGCATTGGGCAGGGGTTCGACCACGCGACCCTCGACCTCGATGGCACCGTCTTTTTTGCCCATGTCCTCACTAGATCCCGGTTGTGTGCTGGGGCAGCGTTCGACCGACTGCAAAACGTGTGGAATGGTCACGCCGGAGCCGGTGCGAGCGCCGCACCGTCTGCCAACGATACCCAATGGGCCGCCGCTCTGGCAAAACGGCTCCCGCGCCCGGCCGTCGGCCCGCCGAGGGCCGATATGGTGGGCCGATGCGGCTTCTGGTCACCGGGGGGGCTGGCTTCATCGGAGCCAACTTCGTCCGCCGGGCCCTGCAGGAGCGCCCCGGGGTCGACATCACCGTCGTGGACTCGCTGACCTACGCCGGCAGCCGGGAGTCGCTGGCCGGGGTCGCGGGCCGGATCCGGCTGGTCGAGGGCGACCTCGCCGATGACCGGCTGACCGACGCCCTGGTGGCCGGTTCCGACGCCGTCGTGCACTTCGCCGCCGAGACCCACGTCGACAATTCCCTGGCCGACCCGGGCCCGTTCCTGCACAGCAACGTGGTGGGAACCTTCAGCCTGCTCGAGGCGGTACGCCGGCACGGGGTCCGGCTGCACCACGTGTCCACCGACGAGGTCTACGGCGACCTGCCGCCGGCGGGCTCGGCCCGGTTCACCGAGGACACCCCCTACAACCCGTCGAGCCCGTACTCGGCGACCAAGGCCGCCGCCGACATGCTGGTGCGGGCCTGGGTGCGCTCCTACCGGATCAACGCGACGATCTCCAACTGCTCGAACAACTACGGGCCTTACCAGCACGTCGAGAAGTTCATCCCGCGCCAGATCACCAACGTGCTGACCGGCCGGCGGCCCAAGCTGTACGGCACCGGGGCCAATGTGCGCGACTGGATCCACGTCGACGACCACAACGCGGCGGTCTGGCGGATCCTCGAGCAGGGCCGGCCCGGCCGGACCTACCTGATCGGCGCCGACGGCGAGCGCGACAACCTCTCGGTGCTGCGGATGATCCTGGCCCTGATGGACCGCAGCCCCGAGGACTTCGACCACGTCACCGACCGGGCCGGGCACGACCTGCGCTACGCGATCGACGCCTCGGCGCTGCGCGACGAACTCGGCTGGGCGCCCCGGAACACCGACTTCGCCGCGGGACTGGCCGCCACCATCGACTGGTACCGGGACAACACCTGGTGGTGGGCCCCGCTGAAGGACCGGGTCGAGGACCGCTACGCCGGCCGGGGGCAGTGATGGCCGGCCAGCGGTGGCGCGAGCTGTCGGTTCCCGGCGCCTGGGAGATCATCCCGCAGGTGCACGCCGACGGCCGCGGCGCGTTCTTCGAGTGGTTCACCGAGGCCGGGTTCGCCGCGGCGACCGGGCACCGGTTCGACCTGCGGCAGGCCAACTGCTCGGTGTCGGCGGCCGGGGTCCTGCGGGGCCTGCACTTCGCGCAACTTCCGCCCGGGCAGGCGAAGTTCGTCACCTGCCTGCGGGGCGCGGTGTTCGACGTCGCCGTCGACGTCCGGGTCGGCTCGCCGACCTACGGCCGGTGGGACTCGGTGCTGCTCGACGACACCGGCCGTCGCTCGGTCTACCTCGCCGAGGGCCTGGCGCACGGGTTCCTCGCGCTGCAGGACGACTCCACCGTCATGTACCTGTGCTCGACGCCGTACGCCCCCGAGCGCGAGCACACCATCGATCCCCACGACGGTGAGATCGGCATCGACTGGCCGCTGCCGACCGACGCGGTCTCACTGTCGGGCCGGGACGCCGCCGCGCCTACGCTCGCCGAGGTCCGGGCCGCCGGCCTGCTGCCCACCTGGCCGGACGTGCAGGAGTTCTTGCGCGGCCAGCGCCAGAGTTCCTAGGATATGCAACTATTCCGATTTCCCGCCGGAGGCAACCCATGACCACGCAGATCCCGCATTTCGTCGACGGCCGGCGCAGCGCGCTGGGCAGCACCCGCACCGCCGAGGTGTTCAACCCCAGCACCGGCGAGGTCTCCGCCCGGGTCCTGCTGGCCAGTGCGCAGGACGTCGACGTCGCGGTGACCTCCGCGGTCGCCGCGCAGCGGGAGTGGGCGGCGTTCAACCCCCAGAAGCGGGCCCGGGTGCTGATGAAGTTCATCGAACTGGTCAACGCCAACGTCGCCGAGCTGGCCCGGATGCTCTCACTGGAGCACGGTAAGACCATCGCCGACTCCGAGGGCGACATCCAGCGCGGCATCGAGGTCATCGAGTTCGCCGTCGGGATCCCGCACCTGATGAAGGGCGAGTTCACCGAGGGCGCCGGCCCCGACATCGACGTCTACTCGATCCGCCAGCCACTGGGCGTGGTCGCCGGGATCACCCCGTTCAACTTCCCGGCGATGATCCCGCTGTGGAAGGCTGGGCCCGCCCTGGCCTGCGGCAACGCCGTCATCCTCAAGCCCTCGGAGCGCGACCCCTCGGTGCCGATGCGGCTGGCTGAGCTGTTCATCGAGGCCGGCCTGCCGCCGGGGGTGTTCCAGGTGGTCAACGGCGACCGCGAGGCGGTCGACGCGCTGCTCGACCACCCCGACATCAAGGCCTACGGGTTCGTCGGCTCGTCGGACATCGCGCAGTACATCTACGCGCGCGCCACGGCCAACGGCAAGCGCGCCCAGTGCTTCGGCGGGGCCAAGAACCACATGATCGTCATGCCCGACTCCGATCTGGACCAGGCCGTCGACGCCCTCGTCGGGGCGGGCTACGGCAGCGCCGGCGAGCGTTGCATGGCGATCAGCGTCGCGGTGGCGGTCGGCGACGAGGTCGGTGACCGGCTGCGCTCCCGGCTCGCCGAGCGGGTCGAACACCTGCGCGTGGGGCACAGCCTCGATCCCAAGGCCGACTACGGCCCGCTGGTCAACGAGGCCGCGCTGGACCGGGTCCGCGGCTACATCGACGCCGGCGTCGCCGAGGGCGCCGACCTCGTCGTCGACGGCCGCGACAAGGGCGCCGACGAGATGACCTTCGACGACGAGAGCCTGGAGGGCGGGTTCTTCATCGGCCCCACCCTCTTCGACCGAGTCACCCCGGAGATGACCGTCTACACCGACGAGATCTTCGGCCCGGTGGTGTGCATCGTGCGGGTGCGCAACTACGAGGAGGCCCTGCGGCTGCCCAACGAGCACCAGTACGGCAACGGGGTGGCGATCTTCACCCGCGACGGCGACACCGCCCGCGACTTCGTCTCGCGGGTGCAGGTCGGCATGGTGGGCGTCAACGTGCCGATCCCGGTTCCGGTCGCCTACCACACCTTCGGCGGCTGGAAGCGCTCCGGTTTCGGCGACCTCAACCAGCACGGGCCGGCGTCGATCCAGTTCTACACCAAGGTCAAGACCGTCACCGAGCGCTGGCCCTCGGGCATCAAGGACGGCGCCGAGTTCGTCATCCCGACGATGCAATGAGGAGAACCCCGTGAGCTACGCGACCCTCGAGGACGACGAGCGGGTGATCGCCGAGACCGCCGCCGACTTCGCCGCCAAACGCCTCGCCCCCCACGCCCTGGAGTGGGACAAGACCAAACACTTCCCGGTCGACGTGATGCGCGAGGCCGCCGAGCTGGGAATGGCGGCGATCTACTGCCGTGAGGAGTCCGGCGGCTCCGGACTGCGCCGCATCGACGCGGTGCGCATCTTCGAGCAGCTCGCCGTCGCCGATCCGGTGATCTCGGCGTTCATCTCGATCCACAACATGTGCGCCTGGATGATCGACACCTACGGCACCGACGACCAGCGGGCGCAGTGGATTCCGCGGCTGGCCTCGATGGAGGTGATCGCCAGCTACTGCCTGACCGAGCCCGGCGCCGGCAGCGACGCCGCCGCGCTGCGCACCCGCGCCGTCCGCTCCATCGGACCCGAGGGCGAGCATTACGTCCTCGACGGAGTCAAGCAGTTCATCTCCGGCGCGGGCACCTCTGACGTCTACATCGTGATGGCCCGCACCGGCGCCGACGGCCCGAGGGGAATCTCGGCGTTCATCGTCGAGAAGGGCACCCCGGGGCTGAGTTTCGGCGCCAGCGAGGACAAGATGGGGTGGAACGCCCAGCCGACCGCGCAGGTGGTCCTCGACGGCGTCCGGGTGCCGGCCAGCGCGATGCTGGGCGGGTCGGCCGGCGAGGGCAGCGGTTTCGGGATCGCCATGAGCGGTCTCAACGGAGGCCGGCTCAACATCGCCGCATGCTCGCTGGGCGGAGGGCAGGCCGCCTACGACCGCGCCGCCCGCTATGTCGCCGACCGGCACGCCTTCGGCGGTGCGCTGATCGACGAGCCCACGATCCGCTTCGCCCTGGCCGACATGGCGACCGCGCTGGAGACCTCGAGGCTGATGCTGTGGCGGGCGGCGGGCGCACTCGACGCCGACGACCCCGGCAAGGTCGAGCTGTGTGCGATGGCCAAGCGCTACGTCACCGACTCCTGCTACGAGGTCGCCGACAACGCCCTGCAGCTGCTCGGCGGCTACGGCTACCTGCGCGAGTACGGCCTGGAGAAGATCGTCCGGGACCTGCGGGTGCACCGGATCCTGGAGGGCACCAACGAGATCATGCGCATGGTCATCGGGCGGGCCGAGGCCGCCCGGGTGCGCGACTCGGCCTGAGCGGGAGGCGACAGCGACGATGACGACGATCGCGTTTCTGGGGCTGGGCAACATGGGCGCTCCGATGTCGGCCAACCTGGTCAACGCCGAGTACGCGGTGCGGGGCTACGACCCGGTACCCGCCGCCCGGGAGTCGGCCGCCGCCAAGGGCGTCACCATCACCGGCAGCGCGGCGGACGCGGTCTCCGGCGCCGACGTCGTCATCACCATGCTGCCCAACGGCGACCTGGTCCGGCAGTGCTACGGCGAGGTGATGGGCGCGGCCGCGCCGGGCACCCTGTTCGTCGACTCCTCGACGATCTCCGTCGACGACGCCCGCGCCGTGCACGCCCTGGCCGGCGAGCGCGGCTTCCCCCAGCTGGACGCGCCGGTGTCCGGCGGGGTCAAGGGCGCGGTGGCCGGCACGCTGGCGTTCATGGTCGGCGGCGCCCAGGAGGCGCTGGCGACCGCGCGTCCGGTGCTCGAGCCGATGGCGGCCAAGATCATCCACTGCGGCGACTCCGGTGCCGGCCAGGCCGCCAAGCTGTGCAACAACATGCTGCTGGCGGTCCAGCAGATCGCCGTCGGCGAGGCCTTCGTGCTGGCCGAGAAACTCGGACTGTCGCCGCAGTCGCTCTTCGACGTGGTGACCGGGGCCACCGGCAACTGCTGGGCCGTGCACACCAACTGCCCGGTGCCCGGGCCGGTACCGGCATCCCCGGCCAACAACGACTTCACGCCCGGGTTCGCCACCGCGCTGATGAACAAGGACCTCGGCCTGGCGATGGACGCGGTGGCCTCCACCGGCGCGTCGGCCCCGCTGGGCAGCCACGCCGCGGAGATCTATGCCGCCTTCGCCGAGCAGCACGCCGACCTGGACTTCAGCGCGGTCATCCAGACGCTGCGCTCCCCCTGACGTCAGAAGTCCCCGGCGTCGCGGCGCAGGGCGTCGATCGACTCCACCAGCGCGCGGGCCTGCGCGGGCGACATCCCGATGTCGGCGAACACCGCCCCGTTGAGGGTGAGCGTGGCGTCGCGCACCGTCGAGCGGCCCAGGTCGGTGATCTCCACCAGCGTGGTGCGGCCGTCGGTGGGGTGCGGGACCCGGCGCACCAGGCCGTCGGACTCCAGCCGCCGGATCGCGTGTGTGACGCTGGTGACGTGCACCTGAAGCCGGTCGGAGGCCTTGGTGATGGGCAGCGCCCCGGTGCGGCTGAAGGCCAGCAGTCGCAGCAGTTCATAGCGGGAGAAGCTCAGGCGGTGGGGCCGCAGCGCGGCCTCGACCCGGGCCAGCAGGATCTGGTGGGCCCGCATGACCGAGGTGACCGCCACCATGCCGTCGGCCACCTCGCCCCATCCGGCACGCTCCCAGTTGGCCCGCGCCGCGGCGATGGGATCGGGCTTGTCGGTCACGTCGCGGGCAGCGTCAGAATCCGCGGGCCGTCCTCGGTCACCGCGACCGTGTGCTCCCAGTGCGCGGCACGCGAGCCGTCGGCGGTCACCACGGTCCACTCGTCGTCGAGGATGCGGGTGCCGGCGGTGCCCAGGGTGAGCATCGGCTCGATCGCCAGCACCGAGCCGGCCACCAGCAACGGCCCGCGGCCGGGTTCGCCCTCGTTGGGCAGGAACGGGTCGGCGTGCATCCGCCGGCCGATCCCGTGCCCGCCGTAGCCGTCGACGATCGCGAAACGGTGCCCGCTGGACTGCTCGGCGGCCCGGGTGCCGCGCTCGATGGCGTGCGAGACGTCGGTCAGCCGGTTGCCCGCCAGCATCGCGGAGATCCCGGCCTCCAGCGCCGCCAGGGTGGCCGCCGAGAGCGCGGCGTCGGCGGCGCTGACGGGCCCCACCCCGAAGGTCACCGCCGCGTCGCCGTGCCAGCCCTCGAGGATCGCGCCGCAGTCCACTGAGATCAGGTCGCCCTCGGCGAGCACCTCCCCGCGGGTCGGGATGCCGTGCACGACGCGGTCGTTGACCGACGCGCAGATGCTGGCCGGGTATCCGTGGTAGCCCAGGAACGACGGTCTGGCACCGGCCTCGCGGATCACCGTCTCGGCGACGTCGTCGAGGTACTTGGTGGACACCCCCGCGCTCGCCTCGCGCTGAACCGCCTCGAGGGCCGCGGCGACCACCGCGCCGGCGAGGGCCATCGCGTCCAGTTCGCCCGGCGAGCGGGCCGGGACGGCCTTGCGGCCGCGCAGTCCGGGCAGCGAAACCATCGCGGGCCTACCGCCCGAGTGCGTGCAGCGCCCGGGTGAACACCTCGTCGAGGCTGCCGACGGCCCCGACCGTCCGCAGCTCGCGGGTGTAGTAGTCCAGCAGCGGGGCGGTCTCGTCCCGGTAGACGTTCATCCGGTTGCGGATCACGTCCTCGGTGTCGTCGGCGCGCCCGCGGCCCTGCAGCCGCGACACCAGTTCCTCGGTCGGGACCCGGAACTCCAGCACCGCGTCGAGTTCGAGACCGCGCCGGGCCAGCATCTCGCGCAGCGCCTCGGCCTGCTCCACGGTCCGCGGGAAGCCGTCGAGGATGAACCCGCCGGCCACATCGGGATCGTCGAGCCGGTCGTCGACGAGGGCGTTGGTCAGCGCCGCCGGCACCAGGTCCCCGGCGTCGAGGTACTGCTGGGCCTGCAGTCCGAGTTCGGTCTGTGCGGAGATGTTGTGCCGGAACAGGTCCCCGGTGGAGATCTGCGGGACGCCGAGCTTCTCGGCGAGCTTTGCCGCCTGGGTGCCCTTGCCGGCTCCCGGCGGCCCGAGCAGCACGATCCTCACTTCAGGAAGCCCTCGTAGTTGCGCTGCATCAGCTGGCTCTCGATCTG
>CAYXOM010000324.1:0-3060 GCA_964466565.1 uncultured Mycobacterium sp. | reverse complement strand
GCGGCTGCCGCCGCCCCGCCCCCGCGCCCCCCCCCCCGGGGGCCCCGCGACCCCCCCCCCCGCGAGAAGACAAAAAAGAACCCCGCCACGCCGGTCCGGCGCACACTTTGTGTCTGCTCGCGGGAGAGGACTCGCGGCGCTCGCGGGAGAGGGCTCGCGGCGCAGGGCCGGCGTCAGCCGAAGAAGGCGGCGGCGTCGTCGTAGCGGCTCTGCGGCACCAGCTTCAGCTGGCGGACCGCGTCGGCCAACGGCACCCGGCCGATGTCCTCGCCGCGCAGCGACACCATCATCCCGTACTCGCCGGCGTGGGCGGCGTCGGCGGCGTTGACCCCGAACCGGGTGGCCAGCACCCGGTCGTAGGCGGTGGGGGTGCCGCCGCGCTGGATGTGCCCCAGCACGGTGACCCGGACCTCCTTGCGGATCCGCTTCTCCACCTCGTTGGCCAGTTGCTGGGCCACCCCGGTGAACCGCTCGTGGCCGAACTCGTCGATGCCCCCGGAGCGCAGCTGCATCGAGCCCTCGGCCGGCTTGGCGCCCTCGGCCACCACGCAGATGAAGTGCGAGGCGCCGCGCTGGAAGCGCTGCTTGACCAGCCGGCACACCTCTTCGACGTCGAAGGGCTGCTCGGGGATCAGCGTCATGTGCGCGCCGGAGGCCAGCCCGGCGTTGAGCGCGATCCAGCCGGCGTGCCGGCCCATCACCTCGACCAGCATCACCCGCTGGTGGGATTCGGCGGTGCTGTGCAGCCGGTCGATCGCCTCGGTGGCGATCATCAGCGCAGTGTCGTGCCCGAAGGTCACGTCGGTGCAGTCGATGTCGTTGTCGATGGTCTTGGGCACCCCGACGACGGGTACGCCCTCCTCGGTGAGCCAGTGCGCGGCGGTCAGCGTCCCCTCCCCGCCGATCGGGATCAGGACGTCGATCCCGTTGTCCTCCAGGGTGGCCTTGATGTCGTCGATGCCGGCGCGCAGTTTCTCCGGGTTGGTCCGGGCGGTGCCCAGCATGGTGCCGCCTTTGGCCAGCAGGCGGTCGTTGCGGTCGTCGTTGTAGAGCTGGATGCGGCGGTTCTCCAGCAGACCGCGCCAGCCGTCCTGGAACCCGACCACCGTGGATCCGTAGCGGGCGTCACAGGTCCGCACCACGGCGCGGATCACGGCATTGAGGCCCGGGCAGTCTCCGCCGCCGGTGAGAACTCCGATGCGCATGCGTCCCATCTAACCCGGCGGGGCACCGGCGTGGGACTCAGACGGCCGACGGCAGTGCCCCGCGCGCCACCTCGTAGGCCGCGCCCACCCGGTAGAGCCGGTCGTCGGCCAGCGCCGGCGCCATGATCTGCAGCCCGACCGGCAGTTCGTCGTCCGGCGACAGCCCCGAGGGCACCGACATGCCGCAGTGCCCGGCCAGGTTCAGCGGCAGCGTGCACAGGTCGAACAGGTACATGGCCAGCGGGTCGTCGACCTTCTCCCCGAGCCGGAAGGCGGTGGTGGGGGTCGCCGGGGACACCAGCACGTCGACGCTCTCGTAGGCCCGGTCGAGGTCGGCGGCGATCAACGTGCGCACCTTCTGGGCCTGGTTGTAGTAGGCGTCGTAGTAACCGGCCGACAGCGCGTAGGTACCGATCATGATGCGGCGCTTGACCTCCGGGCCCAGACCCGCCGCGCGGGTCAGCGCCATCACCTCCTCGGCGCTGCGGCTCCCGTCGTCGCCGACTCGCAGGCCGTAGCGCATGGCGTCGAAACGGGCCAGGTTGCTCGACACCTCCGAGGGCAGGATCAGGTAGTAGGCGCTCAGCGAGTAGTCCAGGTTGGGGCAGTCGACCTCGCTCACGTCGGCGCCGAGCGCGCCGAGTTGCTCCACGGCGGACTCGAACGAGGCCAGCACGCCGGACTGGTACCCCTCGCCGCGGCGAAGCTGGTTGATGACGCCGACGCGCAGACCCTTCAAATCGCCGCCGGCGCCGGTCCGGGCCGCTGCCACCACGTCGGGGATCGCGGCGAACAGCGAGGTCGAGTCGTGCGGGTCGTGCCCGGCGATCACCGCGTGCAGCAGCGCGGTGTCGAGCACCGTGCGCGCGCACGGGCCGCCCTGGTCCAGCGACGACGCGCACGCCACCAGCCCGTAGCGCGAGACCGTGCCGTAGGTGGGCTTGACCCCGACGGTGGCGGTCAGCGCGGCGGGCTGGCGGATGGAGCCGCCGGTGTCCGAACCGATGGCCAGCGGCGCCTGGAACGACGCCAGCGCGGCCGCGCTCCCCCCGCCGGAGCCGCCCGGGACCCGCTCGAGGTCCCACGGGTTGCGGGTCGGGCCGTAGGCCGAGTTCTCCGTGGAGGAACCCATGGCGAACTCGTCCATGTTGGTCTTGCCCAGAATCGGGATGCCGGCGGCGCGCAGCCGCGCGGTCACCGTCGCGTCGTAGGGCGACATCCAGCCCTCGAGGATCTTCGACCCGCAGGTGGTGGGCATGTCGACGGTGGTGAAGACGTCCTTGAGCGCCAGCGGCACCCCGGCCAGCGCCGAGGGCGGCATCGTGCCCGCGGCGAGGGTGGCGTCCACCTCGGCGGCGGCGGCCAGGGCCGGTTCGGCGGCCACGTGCAGGAAGGCGTGGTAGCGGTCGTCGGTCGCGGCGATGCGGTCGAGGTGCGCCCGGGTGACCTCGACGGCGCTGAGTTCCCGGGCGGCGATCTTCTGCGCCAGCGTGGCCGCGTCGAGGCGGACGATCTCGGTGTCCGGCCCGGCGCTCACGCCTCCTCTCCCAGGATCTGCGGGACGGCGAAGCGGCCGTCCTCGGCCGCCGGGGCCGCCGCCAGCGCCTGGGCCTGGGTGAGGCTGAACCCCACGACGTCGGGCCGGGTCACGTTGACGTCCGTCAAGGGGTTTCCGGTGGCCTCGACCCCGGTGACGTCGACGGCCTGGATCTGCCCGACGTAGGCCAGGATCGCGTCGAGTTGGCCGGCGAAGGAGTCGAGTTCGGCCTCGGTGAGCGCCAGACGGGCGAGCCTGGCCAGCTTCGCGACGTCGTCGCGGGAGATCGTGGACACGGTGGGTAAGCCTAGACTCCCG
>CAYXOM010000323.1:0-2605 GCA_964466565.1 uncultured Mycobacterium sp. | reverse complement strand
GGCCCCCGCGGCCCCTCCGCCCGTGCCGAGATGCAGCTCGCCCGGGCCCCCGGTCAGGTCGGCCCGCAACGGCGGCCTGGGCGAGCTGCATCTCGACATGGCCGAACTGGCCGCCGGCGCCCGCGCCGCGCGGCCGCCGCGGGAGGCGGGCGGCGGGGGCGGGCAGACCATCCCCGCACTGCCGTCGCCGCCACGCGGGCCCCAGCAGACACCCGCCCCGCCGTGGCCGGCGCTCGAGGTCGACCCGGCCGATCTGGTGGTGATCGTCGGCGGCGCCGAACTGGGCCCCTACGGTTCCTCGCGGACCCGCTTCGAGATGGAGGTCAGCGGCGAGCTGTCCCCCGCAGGCGTGCTCGAACTGGCCTGGACCACCGGGCTGGTCGCCTGGGCGAACGACTCGCGGCCCGGCTGGTACGACACCGCATCGGGGGAGCTGGTCGACGAGGCCGATATCGCCGAGCGCTATCACGACGCGGTGGTGCAGCGCTGCGGCATCCGGGAGCTGGTCGCCGACGGCGCGATCGAACCCGGGCACTCGGTGCCGCTGCTGGTCAGCGTCTTCCTGGAGCGCGACTTCTCGTTCGTGGTCTCCTCGGAGTCCGAGGCGCGCGCCTTCGAGCAGTTCGACCCCGAGCACACCGTCGTGCGGCCGGTGCCGGGTTCCGGGGACTGGGAGGTGATCCGCAAGGCGGGCACCGAGATCAGGGTGCCGCGCAAGACGACGCTCTCGCGGACCGTCGGCGCGCAGATCCCGACCGGTTTCGACCCGACCGTCTGGGGCATCAGCCCCGATATGGTCGCCTCGATCGACCGGGTGGCGCTGTGGAACATGGTGGCGACCGTCGATGCCTTCCTGTCGTCGGGCTTCACTCCGGCCGAACTGCTGCGCTGGGTGCATCCCAGCCTGGTGGCGTCGACCCAGGGCACCGGCATGGGCGGCATGACGTCGATGCAGACGATGTACCACGGCAATCTGCTCGGCACGCCCAAGCCGAATGACATCCTGCAGGAAGTTCTGCCCAATGTCGTTGCCGCCCATGTGATGCAGTCCTATGTCGGCGGGTACGGGGCGATGATCCATCCGGTGGGAGCGTGTGCGACCGCCGCGGTCTCGGTCGAGGAGGGCGTCGACAAGATCCGTCTCGGAAAGGCCGAGCTGGTGGTCGCCGGCGGGTTCGACGACCTCACCCAGGAAGCCGTCATCGGATTCGGCGACATGGCGGCCACAGCGGACACCGCGATGATGCGCGCCCGGGGCATCAGCGACGCGAAGTTCTCCCGTGCCAACGACCGCCGCCGGCTCGGTTTCCTCGAGGCCCAGGGCGGCGGCACCATCCTGCTGGCCCGCGGCGACCTCGCGCTGCGGATGGGCCTGCCGGTGCTGGCGGTGGTGGCTTACGCGCAGAGCTTCGCCGACGGCGTGCACACCTCGATTCCGGCACCGGGCCTCGGCGCGCTCGGGGCCGGCCGGGGCGGGCGCGAGTCGGTGCTGGCAACCTCGCTGGCCCGGCTCGGCGTGGGTGCCGACGACATCGCGGTGGTTTCCAAGCACGACACGTCCACCCTGGCCAACGACCCCAACGAGACCGAACTGCACGAACGGCTTGCCGACGCCCTCGGCCGCTCACCGGGCGCTCCGCTGTTCGTGGTCTCCCAGAAGACCCTGACCGGTCACGCCAAGGGCGGGGCGGCGGTGTTCCAGATGATGGGCCTGTGCCAGATCCTGCGCGACGGGGTGATCCCGCCGAACCGCAGCCTGGACTGCGTCGACGACGAACTGGCCACCGCGACCCACTTCGTCTGGCCCCGCCGGGTGTTGCGGCTGGCCGGGCGGTTCCCGCTCAAGGCCGGCCTGGTGACCAGTCTCGGCTTCGGGCACGTGTCGGGTCTGATCGCGCTGGTGCACCCGCAGGCCTTTCTCGCCGCTCTCAGCGACGACGAACGGGCCGGCTACCTGGCTCGGTCGCGGGAGCGGCTGGTCGCCGGGCAGCGCCGGCTGGCCTCGGCCATCGCCGGCGGCCGGCCGTTGTACCAGCGTCCCGCCGACCGCCGTTTCGACCACGATCTGCCGGAGAAGCCCGCGGAGGCAGCCATGCTGCTCGACCCGGCCTCGCGGCTCGGCGAGAACGGCATCTACGTCGGCTAGGGTCTCGGCGTGGCCATCGTGGGAGTGGGTATCGACCTGGTGTCCGTTCCGGATTTCGCCGAGCAGGTCGACCGGCCCGGCACCGTGTTCGCCCAGACCTTCACCCCCGGGGAGCGCCGCGACGCCGCCGACAAGAGTTCGCCGGCCGCCCGTCATCTCGCCGCCCGGTGGGCCGCCAAGGAGGCCGTCATCAAGGCCTGGTCGGGCTCGCGCTTCGCGCAGCGACCGGTGCTGCCGGAGGGGATCCACCGGGACATCGAGGTGGTCACCGACCTGTGGGGCAGGCCGAAGGTCCGGCTGACCGGCGCCATCGCCGAGCACCTGGCCGAGGTGACCATCCACGTGTCGCTGACCCATGACGGCGACACCGCTGCCGCCGTCGCCGTCCTCGAGTCGCCCTGACCCGCGAGCAGACACAAACGCTCCCGTAGCCTCGGCGTGTCGGGGTCGTTTGTGTCT
>CAYXOM010000322.1:0-5024 GCA_964466565.1 uncultured Mycobacterium sp. | reverse complement strand
GGCCCGGGCCCGCCCCGCCCCGGGGGGGATGGCCCGGTCATCGTCTGCCCCGGGCGGATGGCCCGGTCATCGTCTCAAGTGCGTGCGCTCCAGCAGGGTCACCCGCTGCCAGCTGGTCAGCGAGTAGCGCAGCTTGTCCACCGGGTGGCCCCACCGGTCGGTGTCGGTGGGCGCCGGCGCCCTGCCGCCGCCCACGCCGGCCAGCACCGAGATGAGGGCGGCGAGTTCGTCGTCGGTGGGCGCGCCCCGCACGATCCGGATGTCGTTCACAGCGGGATGTTCCCGTGCTTGCGCGGCGGGTTGGAGACGATCTTGCGCTCGAGCAGGCGCAGCGCGTTGGCGATGTGGCCGCGGGTGTGCGAGGGCGGGATCACCGCATCGACGTACCCGCGCTCGGCGGCCACGTACGGGTTGACCAGGGTGTCCTCGTAATCCTGCTGCAGGGACACCCGCAGCGCCTCGACGTCCTCGCCGTTGGCGGCGGCCTCGCCGAGCTGCTTGCGGTAGACGAACCCGACCGCGCCCGAGGCTCCCATCACCGCGATCTGGGCGGTAGGCCAGGCGACGTTGACGTCGCAGCCCATGTCCTTGGACCCCATCACGCAGTACGCCCCGCCGTAGGCCTTGCGGGTGATCACGGTGACCTTGGCGACGGAGGCCTCGCCGTAGGCGTAGAGCAGTTTGGCGCCGCGGCGGATGATGCCGTTGTACTCCTGCTCGGTTCCGGGCAGAAAGCCCGGTACGTCGACGAGCATGACGATCGGGATGTTGAAGCAGTCGCAGGTGCGCACGAACCGGGCGGCCTTCTCCGAGGCGTTGATGTCCAGGCAGCCGGCGAACTGGGTGGGCTGGTTGGCCACGATGCCGACCGCGCGGCCGTCCACCCTCCCGAACCCGACGATGATGTTGGCGGCGTAGCCGGCCTGGATCTCCAGGAACTCCTCGTCGTCGAGGATCCGGGTGATCACCTCGTGCATGTCGTAGGGCTGGTTGGGCGAGTCCGGGATCAGCGTGTCCAGTTCCAGGTCGGACTCGGTGAGGTTGTCCTCGATGGCCCCCGGGTGCGGCGGGGCGGGGTGGCGCGGCGGTTCGGCGTAGTTGTTGGGCGGCAGGTAGCTGAGCAGGTCGCGGACGTAGTCGAACGCGTCCTGCTCGCCGGAGGCCACGTAGTGCGCGGTCCCGGACTTGGCCATGTGGGTGTGCGCGCCGCCGAGTTCCTCCATCGTGACGTCCTCGCCGGTGACCGTCTTGATCACGTCGGGGCCGGTGATGAACATCTGGCTGGTCTGGTCGACCATCACCACGAAGTCGGTCAGCGCCGGCCCGTAGACGTGCCCGCCCGCGGCGGCGCCCATCACCAGCGAGATCTGCGGGATCACCCCGGAGGCCTTGATGTTGTTGAGGAAGATCCGGCTGTAGAGGCCGAGGGAGACCACCCCCTCCTGGATGCGGGCCCCGGCGCCGTCGTTGATGCCGATCAGCGGCCGGCCGGTCTTGATCGCCAGTTCCTGCACCTTGACGATCTTCTCGCCGTACACCTCGCCCAGGCTGCCGCCGAACACGGTCGCGTCCTGGCTGAAGATGCACACGTCGCGGCCGTCGATGGCGCCGAACCCGGTGACCACCCCGTCGCCCACCGGCTTGTTGTCCTGCAGGCCGAAGTTGGTGCTGCGGTGCCGCGCCAATGCGTCTAGTTCGACGAAGGAGTCCTCGTCGAGCAGAGCCAGCACCCGCTCGCGGGCGGTCAGCTTGCCCTTGGCGTGAGTCTTCTCGACGGCGGTCTCGCCGACCGGATGCAGGGTCTCCTCGACGCGCCTGCGCAGATCGGCCAGTTTCCCGGCCGTCGTGTGGATGTCCGGTTCGGTCGTCGTCATGGCCCAGGATCGTATCGCCCGGTCACGGGCGGACCACCAGCACCGTGTCGAGCAGCGGGTCGCCGCAGTAGGCCATCCGGGTTCCGCTGGCCGCCTCGGCCCGCAGCGCCGACAGCGTGGCGGCCCGGATCCGCTCGCCGGGCGCCAGAACCGGCACGCCGGGGGGATACGGGGCGACGGTCTCGGCGGCGACCCGCCCGACTGCTTCGGCGGCCGGGACCCGCTCGTGGTCGGCGAAGAACGCCGCGCGCGGGCTCATCGCCGGGTCGGGCTCCAGCGTCCAGGCCGTGATCGGGACCAGTTCCCGCGGCGGCCCCCGGTGTTCCTCGATCGCGCGGACGATCTCGGTGACCATGAAATCCACCGTCTCTTCGGTGTCGGCCAGCGTGATGAGGGGGGCGAAGGTATCCCGGTCGGCGAACTCCAGCCGCAGGCCGCGCCCCTCGAGCACGTCGGCGACGGCATGTCCGTCGGCCCCGGTCCCGGCCAGGGTGAGGACGATCTTGGTGGGATCGTGCATGAGCAGGGCCGGCGCCCGGGCGGCGATGTCGGGGCCCACCACGCCCAGGCCGGGCACCTGCCGGAACCGCCGCCGCGCGCCCTCGGCCAGCGCCAGGGTGGCGTCGAGCAACTCCGTCCCGCGCTCGGCCAGCAGGGCGCGGGTCAGGTCGATACTGGCGAAGATGGCGCCCGACGGGCTGGTGGTGTGCAGCCCCTCGAAGGCGGCCTCGAGCCGTTCGAGGTCGATCCGCTCGCCCTGGGCCAGCACCATCGAGGACTGCGTGAACCCGGTGACCTGCTTGTGGATGCTGGTCACCACGGCGTCGGCCCCGCAGGCGATCGCGTGCGGCGGCAGGCCCGGGTGGAAGCCCAGGTGGGCGCCCCAGGCCGCGTCGACGGTCAGCGGGATGCCGTGGGAGTGGGCCAGCTCGGCGTGCGCGGCGACGTCGGAGACCCCGCCGACGTAACTGGGCTCGACGAGCATCACGGCCACGGCGTCGGGATGGTCCGACAGGGCGGCGGCCACCCGGGAGACGGGCATCCCCGCGGTCAGGCCGGTCTGCTCGTCGATGTCGGGACGGATCCAGACCGGGTGCAGCCCGGCCAGCACCAGGCCGAAGAACAGCGACTTGTGGATGGTGCGCGCGACGATCACGGTGTCGCCGGGTCTGCCGAGGGTGAGACAGATCGCCTCGTTGCCGTGGGTGGAGCCCTGCACGGAGAAGCCGCACCAGTCCGCTCCCCACAGCTGCCCGGCCAGCCGCTCGGCGGTGGCCAGCCGGCGGGTGGAGACCCTGCGGTTCTCGACCCCCAGGTAGTGCGGGACATCGAGGGCCAGGAAGTCGTCGACCAGGTCCGGGTTGCGCTTGTGGCCCGGGGTGCAGAACGGTGTACCGGGATTCGCCAGACAACTCTGATAGGCGTCATACAGCGGGGTGTCGGCCATGGCGACCCTTCGACGGTGCGGTGAGGAGAAGACTATGGGCTATCCCGACAGCGTGCTCGCCGCCGGCGAGGAGGTGGTGCTGCACCGCCATCCGCACCCCAAGCGCCTGGTCGGCCCGGTGCTCGCGCTGCTGGTCCTCACTGCGCTGGCGTCGTTCGCAGCGGCGGTGGTCAGCCGCACCGACTGGGACCCGCGCACCCGGCAGGCGGTCTCGGCGGTGATCGCGGCGCTCTGGCTGGCGCTGGTGGTGTGGCTGACGCTGCGACCGTTCCTGGGCTGGCTGACGACGCACTTCGTGATCACCGACCGCCGGGTGATGTACCGGCACGGACTGCTGACCCGCGTCGGCATCGACATCCCGCTGGCCCGCATCAACAGTGTGGAGTTCCACCACGGCCTGCTCGACCGGATGCTGCGCACCGGCGCGCTGGTGATCGAGTCCGCGGCGCAGGACCCGCTGGAGTTCCGCGACATCCCCGGCGTCGAGCAGGTGCACTCGCTGCTCTACCACGAGGTGTTCGACGCCCTCGACGGCGACGACGTCCTCGATGGCGACGACAGTCGGCGGATCAGGCGGCCGGCGGACGGCGGCGGCGCAGCGCGGTGACGACCCCGCGGCGCGCCTCCATCTCGTCCTCGATCGCCTCGGCGATGCCCCCGGAGGTCAGCGTCGACTCCAGCGCCCGCTCGGTGCCGCCGAGTTCGTCGGGGAACACCCAGCGGCGGAACGCCCAGAACCGGAACGCCATCTGCAGCAGGTTGCCGATGATGTAGGCCGAGACGAAGTCGGCGACGTTCTCGACGGTCAGCGACACGTGCGGAATCTGAAGGTGCAGCGCGTAGCGCGACAGCCACAGCGGCACCATGCTCAGCACCACCCCCACGCCGCTGAACCCGAAGAACAGCAGCGCCTCGTGGTGGCGCTCCCGGCCGCCGCGGTCCCGGAAGCTCCACTCCCGGTTGAGCACATAGGAGGCGATCACCGCCACGATCCCGGCGATCACCTTGGCCGTCACCGGTTTGGGCTCCAGGATCGTCAGCTTGAGGGTGAAGAAGATCGCCGAGTCGATGACGAACGTCGTAGCCCCGACGATCGCGAACTTGATCAGTTCGTGATGCCGCTGGGCGAAGGGCCGCATCCGACCGGGCAACCGGTCGATGGTGGCGTCGGCGAAGGACACAAAGGGCTAGTGTACGTAAAACGCCCGGTCGGCGGGAAGTCGCGCAGGTCAGGGCAACCCTGGCGGCCCGGGCGTGACACCATGGTCGCCGTGTCGAGGACGCCGGTGGTCGCGATGGTGGGCGGCGGGCAGCTGGCCCGGATGACCCATCAGGCGGCCGTCTCCCTGGGGCAGACCCTGCGCGTGCTCGCCGAACGCCCTGACGACCCGGCCGCCCAGGTGAGCCCGGACGTGGTGCTCGGTTCGCACACCGACCTCGGCGCGCTGCGGCGGGCGGCGGCCGGGGCGGATGCGCTCACCTTCGACCACGAGCACGTCCCCAACGAGCTGTTGGCGACGCTGGCCGCCGAGGGGGTGGCTGTCCTCCCGGGCCCGGAGGCGCTGCAGTACGCCCAGGACAAGATCGTGATGCGCCGCCGGCTGGCCGGGATCGGTGCGCCGGTGCCCAGGTTCGCCGCCGTGGGCAGCCTGGCGGACCTCGACACGTTCGCCGAGACGGTGGGCGGCCCGCTGGTGGTCAAG
>CAYXOM010000321.1:0-7338 GCA_964466565.1 uncultured Mycobacterium sp. | reverse complement strand
GATCCCGGCGCTGGCGCTGATCCTGCTGAACTGCGTGTGGGTGTCGTTCTGCTTCGGGATCCTGGCGACCCGCTACCGCGACATCGGCCCGCTGCTGGCGGCGCTGGTGCAGCTGCTGTTCTTCATGACTCCGATCATCTGGAACGCCGAGACGCTGGAGCGCCAGGGCGCCGGCGCCTGGGTGCGGATCATCGAGATCAATCCGCTGCTGCACTATCTGGACATCGTGCGGGCACCGTTGCTTGGCGCCGCCCAGGAGCCGCGGCACTGGATCGTGGTCGTGGTGCTGACGGTCCTGGGGTGGTTGGCGGCCGCGCTGGCGCTGCGCCAGTACCGCGCCCGGGTTCCCTACTGGGTCTGAGCTAGATTAGGCCGACCTTACTTGGCGGGACGAAGCCACCCTGCCTATGGTCGTGGTATCCATGAAACGCCACCGTTCACCGGCGCACGGAGGTAACCCCCGGCGGGGCTGGAGCCGTCGCCGGGCCGGCCGAGCAATGTGAAGGTCAGGTGACCACCAATGCCCAGCACCGCCGGGCTCTACAACCCCGCCCACGAGCATGACGCGTGCGGCGTGGCGATGGTCGTCGACATGCACGGCCGGCGCAGCCGGGCCATCGTCGACCATGCCATCACTGCCCTGCTCAACCTCGAACACCGGGGAGCCGCCGGGGCCGAGCCGCACAGCGGCGACGGTGCCGGGATCATGATCGGAATCCCCGACCGCTTCCTGCGTGCGGTGGTCGACTTCGAGTTGCCCGCCGAGGGCGCCTATGCCTCGGGCATCGCCTTTCTCCCGCAGTCCGCACGCGACGCCGCGCAGGCGTGTGAGGGCCTGGAGAAGATCGTCGAGGCCGAGGGCCTCACCGTTCTCGGCTGGCGCGACGTGCCCACCGACGACTCCTCGCTGGGAGCGCTGGCCCGCGACGCGATGCCGACATTCCGGCAGCTGTTCGTCGGCTGGGGGGAGCGCAGCGACCCGATCGACCCGAGCACTTCCGGCATGGACCTGGAGCGTAAGTGTTACGTGATCCGCAAACGGGCCGAACACGAACTGGGCACGAAGGGTCCCGGCCAGGACGGTCCGGGCCGCGAAACCGTCTACTTCCCGAGTCTTTCCGGCGCAACGCTGGTCTACAAGGGAATGCTGACAACACCGCAGCTCAAGGCCTTCTACCTCGACCTGCAGGATGACCGGATGGAGAGCGCACTGGGCATCGTGCACTCGCGGTTCTCCACCAACACCTTCCCGTCCTGGCCGCTCGCGCACCCGTTCCGCCGGATCGCCCACAACGGCGAGATCAACACCGTCACCGGCAACGAGAACTGGATGCGTGCCCGGGAGGCTCTGATCGCCACGGACGTCTTCGGAACCGACGTGGCGAAGATCTTCCCCGTCTGCACCCCCGGCGCCTCCGACAGCGCCCGGTTCGACGAGGTGCTCGAACTGCTGCACCTCGGCGGACGCAGTCTGCCGCATGCGGTGCTGATGATGATCCCCGAGGCCTGGGAGCGCAACGAGGACATGGACCCCGCGCGCCGGGCGTTCTACGCCTACCACGCCGCGCTGATGGAGCCGTGGGACGGCCCGGCGTCGGTGTGCTTCTCCGACGGCACGGTGGTGGGCGCGGTGCTCGACCGCAACGGCCTGCGGCCGTCGCGGATCTCGGTCACCGACGACGGCCTGGTCGTGATGGCCTCGGAGGCCGGCGTGCTGGACCTGGACCCGGCGCGAGTGGTCAGGCGGATGCGGCTGCAGCCGGGCCGGATGTTCCTGGTGGACACCGCCCAGGGGCGGATCATCTCCGATGAGGAGGTCAAGGACGAGCTGGCCGCCGAGCATCCCTACGCCGAGTGGCTCGCCGCCGAGCAGTTCCACCTCGACGACCTGCCCCAGGGTCCCTACATCCGGATGCCCCACCATCGGGTCGTGCTGCGTCAGCAGGCGTTCGGCTACACCTACGAGGAGCTCAACCTGCTGGTCGCGCCGATGGCGCGCACCGGTGCCGAGCCGATCGGGTCGATGGGCACCGACACCCCCATCGCGGTGCTCTCCGGCCGCCCGCGCATGCTCTACGACTACTTCCAGCAGCTGTTCGCGCAGGTGACAAACCCGCCGCTGGACGCCATCCGGGAGGAGGTGGTGACCAGCCTGCAGGCCACCGTCGGGCCGGAGAGCGACCTGCTCAACCCGACGGCGCAGTCGTGCCACCAGATCCTGCTGCCGCAACCGATCCTGCGTAACCACGAGCTGGCCAAGCTGGTCAACCTCGACCCCGAGGACGAGGTGAACGGGCGGCGCCACGGGATGCGCTCGGCGGTGATCCCGTGCCTGTACCCGGTAGCCAAGGGCGGCGCCGGGCTGCGCCGCGCGCTCGACGACATCCGGGCCGCGGCGTCGCAGGCCATCGCCGACGGGGCGCGGATCCTCATCCTCAGTGACCGGGAGTCCGACGCCACCACCGCACCCGTCCCGTCGCTGCTGGCGGTCGCCGCGGTGCACCACCACCTGGTCCGGGAACGCACCCGCACCCAGGTGGGCCTGGTCGTGGAGTCCGGCGACGCCCGCGAGGTGCACCACATGGCGATGCTGATCGGCTTCGGGGCCGCGGCGATCAACCCCTACCTCGCCTTCGAGTCGATCAGCGACATGATCGACCGCGGCGCGCTGAGCGACATCGACCGCGAGAAGGCCCTGTCCAACTACATCAAGGCCGCCGGCAAGGGCGTGCTGAAGGTCATGTCGAAGATGGGCATCTCCACGGTCGCCTCCTACACCGGCGCGCAGCTGTTCCAGGCGATCGGCGTCTCGCAGGCCGTTCTCGACGAGTACTTCACCGGATTGAGCTGCCCGGTCGGCGGGATCGACCTCGACGACATCGCCGCCGACGTCGCCGCTCGCCACCAGCTGGCCTACCTCGACCGCCCCGACGAGCGTGCGCACCGCGAGCTCGAGGTGGGCGGGGAGTACCAGTGGCGCAGGGAGGGCGAGTACCACCTGTTCAACCCCGACACCGTGTTCAAGTTGCAACACTCCACCCGCACCGGGCAGTACGCGATATTCAAGGAGTACACCCAGCTGGTCGACGACCAGAGCGAGCGGATCGCGTCGTTGCGTGGGCTGCTGAAGTTCAAAGAGGGTGTGCGTCAGCCGGTTCCGATCGACGAGGTGGAACCGGCCAGCGAGATCGTCAAGCGTTTCTCCACCGGGGCGATGAGCTACGGCTCGATCTCGGCCGAGGCCCACGAGACTCTGGCGATCGCGATGAACCGTCTCGGTGGGCGGTCGAACTCGGGGGAGGGCGGAGAGGCCGTCAGCCGGTTCGAGCCCGAACCCAACGGAGACTGGCGCCGCAGCGCCATCAAGCAGGTGGCCTCCGGCCGGTTCGGCGTCACCAGCCACTACCTGACGAACTGCACCGACATCCAGATCAAGATGGCCCAGGGCGCCAAACCCGGCGAGGGCGGCCAGCTTCCCGGGCACAAGGTGTACCCGTGGGTGGCCGAGGTGCGCCACTCGACGCCGGGCGTGGGCCTGATCTCCCCGCCGCCGCACCACGACATCTACTCGATCGAGGACCTCGCCCAGCTGATCTATGACCTGAAGAACTCCAATCCCGCCGCCCGCGTTCACGTGAAACTGGTCAGCGAGAACGGGGTCGGCACGGTGGCGGCCGGGGTGTCCAAGGCACACGCCGACGTCGTGCTGATCTCCGGCCATGACGGTGGGACCGGCGCGACCCCGCTGACATCGATGAAGCACGCCGGTGCCCCATGGGAACTCGGGCTGGCCGAGACCCAGCAGACGCTGCTGCTCAACGGTTTGCGGGACCGGATCGTCGTGCAGGTCGACGGCCAGCTGAAGACCGGCCGAGACGTCGTGGTCGCCGCGTTGCTCGGTGCCGAGGAATTCGGCTTCGCCACCGCTCCGCTGGTGGTGTCGGGTTGCATCATGATGCGCGTCTGCCACCTCGACACCTGCCCGGTAGGCGTGGCGACACAGAACCCGGTGCTGCGCGAGCGCTTCAACGGCAAGCCGGAGTTCGTCGAGAACTTCTTCACCTTCATCGCCGAAGAGGTGCGCGAGTTCATGGCCCAGTTGGGTTTCCGCACCGTCAACGAGATGGTCGGCCGGGTCGACGCTCTGGACTCCAGCCGGGCGTCCGCGCACTGGAAGGCTCACAAACTCGACCTCGCCCCGGTGTTGCACGAGCCGGAGTCGGC
The DNA here is from genome assembly GCA_964466565.1 of uncultured Mycobacterium sp. Taxonomy (GTDB): domain Bacteria; phylum Actinomycetota; class Actinomycetes; order Mycobacteriales; family Mycobacteriaceae; genus Mycobacterium. The sequence goes on along the minus strand of CAYXOM010000321.1, from coordinate 3,114 downwards.
CTTCATGAACCAGGACCTCTACTGCAGCTCGCGGCAGGACCACGGTCTGGACAAGGCGCTCGATCAGCAGTTGATCGCGCGATGTCGCGAGGCCCTGGACTCGGCGACGCCGGTGCAGTTCGCGATGAAGATCGCCAACACCAACCGGACGGTCGGCACCATGCTGGGGCACGAGGTGACCAGGACACACGGAGGCGACGGGCTGCCAGACGGCACCATCGACATCAGCTTCGACGGGTCGGCCGGCAACAGCTTCGGGGCGTTCCTGCCGCGTGGCATCACCCTGCGAGTCAGCGGCGACGCCAACGACTACGTCGGCAAGGGCCTTTCCGGAGGGCGGATCGTGCTCCGGCCGTCCGACGACGCGCCCGCGGGTTATGTCGCCGAGGACAACATCATCGGCGGAAACGTGATCCTGTTCGGTGCCACCAGCGGTGAGGTCTTCATCCGGGGTGTCGTCGGCGAACGGTTCGCGGTACGCAACTCCGGGGCCCATGCCGTGGTGGAGGGCGTGGGTGACCACGGGTGCGAGTACATGACCGGAGGCCGGGTGCTGATTCTCGGCCCGACCGGCCGCAACTTCGCGGCCGGCATGTCCGGCGGCATCGCCTACGTCTACGATCCCGATCGGCTGTTGCCGGTCAACCTGAACCCCGAGATGGTCGACCTCGAGGTTCCCGACGACACGGATCTCGGCTTGGTGCAGGAGATGCTCCTGGCCCATCGCGATGCCACGGATTCGGCGGTCGCCGCCCGCATACTCGCCGACTGGCCAGGACAGGCAGGGCATTTGGTGAAGGTGATGCCACGAGACTACAAACGGGTTCTGACGGCGATCGCCGATGCCGAGCGGACCGGCGCCGACGTCGACGGGGCGATCATGGCGGCGTCCCGTGGCTGACCCCTCCGGCTTCCTGAAGTACCCGCGCCGCGAGACCCCCAAGCGTCGGCCGGTTCCGCTGCGCCTGCGGGACTGGAACGAGGTTTACGAGGACTTCGACCACGAGGCACTCCGGCAGCAGGCGGCACGGTGCATGGATTGTGGTATTCCGTTCTGCCACAACGGGTGTCCTCTGGGCAATCTCATCCCGGAGTGGAACGACCTGGTCTACCGGGATCGCTGGGAGGACGCGATCGAGCGGCTGCACGCCACGAACAACTTCCCGGAATTCACCGGCCGGCTGTGCCCGGCGCCCTGCGAGGCGTCCTGCGTTCTGGGGATCAACGCCGATCCGGTGACGATCAAACAAGTCGAGGTCGAGATCATCGATCACGCATTCGACCAAGGGTGGGTGGTGCCCAAGAGAGCGCATCTGTTGACCGGTAAGACGGTGGCCGTCGTCGGGTCCGGTCCGGCGGGCCTGGCCGCCGCCCAGCAGTTGACCCGGGCCGGGCACGACGTGACCGTATTCGAACGCGCCGACCGGATCGGCGGGCTGCTCCGCTATGGAATCCCTGAGTTCAAGATGGAGAAGCGCCACATCGACCGGCGGCTGGAGCAGATGGTGGCCGAAGGCACCACCTTCCGCCCCGGGGTCGACGTCGGCGTCGACATCACCGCCGACGAACTGCGCGACCGGTTCGACGCGGTGGTGCTGGCCGGAGGGGCGACGGCCTGGCGCGACCTTCCGATCCCGGGCCGGCAGTTCGGCGGCATCCACCAGGCGATGGAGTACCTGCCCTGGGCGAACCGGGCCACCCACGGCGACCCGGTGCTCGACGCCGACGGCCAGCCCCCGATCACCGCCCAGGGCAAGCGGGTGGTCATCATCGGCGGCGGGGATACCGGCGCGGACTGCCTGGGCACGGCGCACCGTCAGGGTGCGGCCAGCGTCCACCAGTTCGAGATCATGCCCAGGCCCGGCCCCGACCGCGACGCGTCGACCCCCTGGCCCACCTATCCGCTGATGTACCGGGTCTCCTCGGCCCACGAGGAGGGCGGCGAGCGGGTGTTTTCGGTCAGTACCGAGCGGTTCCTCGGCAGCGACGGACAGGTGACGGGCCTGCGGGCGCACGAGGTCGTCATGCGTGACGGCAGCTTCGAGCGGGTCGAGGGCAGCGAATTCGAGCTCGAAGCGGACCTGGTCCTGCTCGCGATGGGATTCGTCGGGCCGGAACAGCCCGGTCTGCTGACCGACCTCGGCGTGGAGTTGAACCAGCGGGGCAACGTCGCACGCGACGGGGATTTCCAGACGACCGTCGAGGGCGTCTTCGTGGCCGGCGACATGGGGCGCGGTCAGTCGCTGATCGTGTGGGCCATCGCCGAGGGCCGGGCCGCCGCGGCCGGTGTGGACCGCTACCTGATGGGCCACTCAGCTTTACCGGCGCCGATCGCACCGACTGCTGCACCGCAACGCTAGTAACTTTGGTAACAATAACAACAGCCGACCTGGCCCTCGGCGCGCCTCCCACGAGCGGCGAGCTGTCGGTCTCTAATTACTGGAGCGGGGTATTCCGGAGCGGGCGCCCCCGGTTGCCGATGATGTCGACCACAGGAGCTGTGCTGGTGTACCTCAATCCCATCGTACGTTCCCGGGTCGGGAGAATCGCTTGGTCGCTGTTGCGCCATCCGGTCAAGAGCCGGGAGTTCCCCGCTAAAAACGAACGCCTGGTGACCCGCGACGAATTGCTGCGCTACGGCATCTAGACAGCCGGGCCCGCGAGGGCGCCGAACGCCGCCGGGCCCCGGCGCAGCCTCACCGGGCGCCACGGTGAATCGGTCCCAGCGCAGCGGGCAGCACCGCAGGCGCAGAATCATGGCGGTGTGTGCCCGCCGTCGACCGACCCCGTCGCCGGCGGACCGCCGCCACGACGACAAGCATTTGGGCCACGCCGATCGCGGCCAACGGCCAGAGGAGGCCCGCCAGCGCGCACAAGCCGATCCGCGATCCGACCGGGGAGGGCCGCCCGGTCGAGAACTGATCGGCGAGCACCGCCGCGATGATCGCGACCGCCCCGGCCACACCAAGATACGCGATTGCGAAGTCGCGAATGAAATCACTCATGGATTCTTTCTATCCGACGTCGGCTCGCCGGGCCACGGTCGCATAGCAAGTTCATAGGCGCCCCGTCGCCCGGCCCCTACGGCGGTGGCGGTGGCGGTGGCGGTGGCGG
>CAYXOM010000320.1:0-9248 GCA_964466565.1 uncultured Mycobacterium sp. | reverse complement strand
CTGGCCGGTGGTGGCCAACTTCGCGGTCGACGCGGCGATGGCGGTGGCGCTGGCCAACACGTTGTTCTTCGCCGCCGCGACCGGGGAGAGCAAGGGGCGCGTCGCGCTGTACCTGCTGATCACCATCGCCCCGTTCGCCGTGATCGCGCCGCTGATCGGACCGGCGCTGGACCGCCTGCAACACGGCCGGCGCGCCGCCCTGGCGATGTCGTTCCTGCTGCGCACAGTTCTCGCCGTGGTGCTGATCGCGCACTACGACGGTGCGACCGGCAACTACCCGTCCTGGGTGCTCTACCCGTGCGCGCTGGCGATGATGGTGCTGTCCAAGTCGTTCTCGGTGCTGCGCGGCGCGGTCACCCCGCGGGTGATGCCGCCGTCGATCGACCTGGTGCGGGTCAACTCCCGGCTGACGACGTTCGGTCTGATCGGCGGCATCCTGCTCGGGGGCGGGGTCGCCGCGGCCGCCGAGTACCTGTTCGGCAGCCTGTTGCAACTGCCCGGCGCGCTGTTCGTCGTGGTGTTCGTGACTCTGGCCGGCGCCTCGCTGACGATGCGGATACCGCGCTGGGTCGAGGTCACCGAGGGCGAGGTGCCGGCCACCCTCACCTACCACGGACAGGGCGCAGCGGCCTGGGACTGGCTGGACGAGCCGACCGGGGAGATCGGCGGTTCGGCGCGGCAACCGCTGGGGCGCAACACGATCACCGCCCTGTGGGGGAACTGCACCATCAAGGTGATGGTCGGCTTCCTGTTCCTCTACCCGGCCTTCGTCGCCAAGTCCCAGGATGCCGATGCCTTCGCCCAGCTGGCGGTGCTCGGTCTGATCGGCGCGGCGGCGGCCGTGGGCAACTTCGCGGGCAATCTCACCGCGGCCCGGCTGGAACTGGGCCGGCCGGCCCTGCTGGTCGTTCGGGCCGCGGTCGTGGTCACCGTGACGGCCCTGGCCGCTGCCGTCACGGGCACCCTGCTGGTCGCCGCCGCCGCCACCCTGGTCACCGCGGCGGCCAGCGCCATCGGCAAGGCCGCGCTGGACGCCTCCCTGCAGGACGACCTGCCCGAGGAATCGCGGGCCTCGGCCTTCGGCCGCTCCGAATCCGCCCTGCAACTGGCGTGGGTCCTCGGTGGCGCGTTGGGCGTGCTGGTCTACACCGACCTGTGGGTGGGCTTCACCGCCGTCACGGCCCTGCTCATTCCCGGCCTGGCGCAGACCGTGCTCAGCTACCGCGGCTACTCGCTGGTTCCCGGGTTCGGCGGCAACCGCCCGGTGCTGGCCGCTCCGGAGAGCCCGACCGCGGCCTCGCACCGGTGAGGCGGCTGACCGCCGTCCTCACCGGTGCGGTCGTGGCGGGCGCGGCCGGCGCGGGCGTGGGGGCCTGGCGGCTGACCGCCGCCGATGCCGGCCCGGCGCTGCCCATCCTCAGCGCCTACTCCCTCGGCCAGACGGTGCGCACCGGGCCCTACCTGTACTGCGATGTCGTGGACCTCGAGGACTGCACCGCCACCGGGGCGGGCGCGGTGCTGGCGGTCGGTGATCGCGACCCGGTGCAGATTTCGGTCCCGGCCGCGATCGGCAGCGCCCCGTGGCGACTGCTGCGGGTCTATGAGGACGAACGTGATTCGACCACCTCGGCCTACCGCCCGGGAACGCGGCTGGCGGTGACCGTGCCGACCATCGACGACCAGCGCGGGCGGCTGGTGGGGATCGTGGTGCATTTGATGACCCTCGTCCAAGACCCCGAGGGCAACCTGTTCGACCTGCCGCACGCCGAATGGTCGGTGCAGCTGGACTGGGACCGCGGCTAGGCGTCCAGCTCGCGGGCGACGGCTCGCAGCACCTCCGAGACCCGGTGGGCGATCTTGCGCTCGGGGTGCCGCCCGCGGCGCAACTCGGGTTGCACGGTGCTCTCGAGCAGCTTGATCATGTCCTCGACCATGCCGTGCAACTCGTCGGGAGAGTGCTTGCGCTCGGCGGCCGCGGCCTCCCGGCGGGTCCTGGTGAGGCTCGGCGGCGGGTCGAGCAGGGTGAGACTGAGCGCCTGCGGTCCGCGTCGCCCGGTGGCGATCCCAAACTCCACCCGCTGGCCGGGGCGCAGCTCGTCGACGCCGTCGGGCAGCGCCGAGGAGCGCACGTAGACGTCCTCGCCGTCCTCCTGGGACAGGAAGCCGAAGCCCTTGTCGGCGTCGTACCACTTCACCTTGCCGGTCGGCACTGGTCTCACCTGCCCTGCCCTGCGCTGCGTCCTGCGAGCAAGACGTCCAACATGATTTGAGCGCCCCGCCAGCGCAGGACGCACGTGCCCGATCGTACTCAATGGCGCGGCCCCCCAACCCGGGGATCGGGTGGGTAGGCTGGCAGGCCTCGAAGGAGGACTCGTGCGCCTGATCGGAAACGTCATCTGGCTGGTTTTCGGCGGGCTGTGGCTGGCGCTGGGCTACCTGCTGGCGGCGCTGATCTGCTTCGTGCTGATCGTGACCATCCCGTTCGGTTTCGCCGCTGCCAGGATCGCGCTGTTCGCGCTGTGGCCCTTCGGCCGCACCATCGTCGACAAGCCGGGTCCGCGGCCGGGCGCCCTGCTGGGCAACGTGCTCTGGGTGGTCCTGTGCGGAATCTGGCTGGCCATCGGGCACGTCGTCACCGCGGTCGCCATGGCCGTCACCATCATCGGAATCCCGCTGGCGCTGGCCAACCTCAAACTCATCCCGGTCTCGCTGATGCCCCTGGGCAAGGAGATCGTTCCGGTCGGCCAGACCGCCGAACCGGGCTTGCGGGTCGGGGCGTGACGGGCACGGTCCGGGTGACGGTGCGCTTCTTCGCCGCGGCGCGGGCTGCGGCCGGCGCGGACTCGGTGGCACTGGACCTGCCGGACGGCGCCACCTGCGCCGACGCGGTCGAGGCACTGCGCGGGCGTGGCGGCGGCCTGCCGCAGGTGCTGGCCAAGTGCTCCTATCTGTGTGACGGCGTCGCCGTGCGAGACAGCCACGGCGTTCTACGGCACGGGCAGACCCTCGACGTGCTGCCCCCGTTTGCCGGCGGCTGAGTCCGTGAGTTCCCCCACATCACACCGGTCACACCGGTTGGCCGATTGCTGCGGCCGGCGGCGGCGCGACCCCGGCTGAGTGGACCGTTAGACCGGGTTAAGAATTTGCCGGGTCATCGGCATCCGGTGCCGAAAAGTGGGACGGATCGGCTTGGGCCGACTAGCGTGGCGCCCCTGCCCCCGCACGAGAGGATCCACCATGGGACGGCACCGCAAACCCGCACCCGCCGCGTTCGGATTGGCCAGACTCGCCCTGGCCGGCGTGGTGCTGGGCGGATCGGGGCTGGCGCTGGCCGGCACCGCCGCCGCCGCCACCGACGAGGAATGGGAAAGGGTCGCCTTCTGCGAGTCCAGCGGCAACTGGGCGATCAACACCGGCAACGGCTACCACGGCGGCCTGCAATTCCTGCCGAGCACCTGGCTCGGGCACGGTGGCGCGGAGTTCGCCCAGTTCGCCCACCAGGCCACCCGCGAGGAGCAGATCGCCGTCGCCGAACGGGTGCTCGCCAATCAGGGCAAGCGCGCCTGGCCGGTGTGCGGCAAGGGCCTGTCCGGACCGACCCCCCGCGACCTGAGCCGGGCCGCCAAGATCAAGACCGCGCCGGCCGAACAGCCCGCGGCCGAACCGGACCCGGCCGCACCCGAGGTGGTGCCGGTGGCCTTCAGCCCCGATGTCCCCGCCGGGCCGGCCCCGGTTCCGCCTGCCGAACCGGCCGGCGTGCCGCACCTGACCGGGAGCACCGCACCGGGCATTCCGTCCTGACCGCGGCCGGCGGTCAGGCCGAGTTCACCCACTCGTCGGTGCCGTCGTCGAAGAACTGGTGCTTCCACACCGGCAGCCGGTCCTTGACGGCGTCGACCAGTGCGGCGCACGCCGCGAACGCCGCGGCGCGGTGATCGGCGGCGACGGCCACCACCAGCGCGGCATCCCCGATCCGCAGCGGGCCGATCCGGTGGCTGGCCGCGACGGCACGCACCCCCGGGGCGTGGGCGGCCAGTTCGGCGACCACCTCGAACATCGTCTGCCCCGCCGAGGGATGGGCGGAGTACTCCAGTCGCAGCACCGAGCGCCCGCCGTCGTGATTGCGCACCACACCGGCGAAGCCGACCACCGCTCCGGCCGCCTCGTGGGTCACCAGGCGCTGGTGTTCTTCGAGGGAGACCGGTGTCTCGGTCACCGCGGCCCGCAGCACCCGCGTCACCGGTGATCGCCCCCGGCGATCTGGTCGAGGGCGTGCTCGAGAACCTCGCCGAGCACCGCCAGGCCGTCACGCACGCCGCCGGGCGACCCGGGCAGGTTGACCACCAGCGTCGGGCCGGCCACCCCGCACACCCCGCGGGAGAGGATCGAGGTGGGCACCTTCGGCAGGCCGGAGCGCCGGATGGCGTCGGCCAGGCCGGGGATCTCGTAGTCGATCACCTCGCGGGTGGCCTGCGGGGTCGCATCGCTGGGCGAGATCCCGGTGCCGCCGGAGGTGACGACGAGCGACGGGCCGGCGGCCACCGCCGCCCGCAGCGCCTCGCCGACACCCGGTCCGTCGGCAGCGATCACCGGGGCGGGCACCTCGAAACCGCGCCCGGTCAGCCATTCGGTCAGGATCGGCCCGCAGCGGTCTTCATAGACGCCGGCCGCGGCCCGGGTCGAGGCGATCACCACGTGCGCCCGTCTCACCCGAGCGCGGTCCACACGCCGGTCTTGCCGCCTTCCTTGCGCAGCACCCGCACGCCGTCGATCCGGGCCGCCGGGTCGACGGCCTTGATCATGTCGTAGACGGTCAGCGCGGCCACGGCCACCGCGGTCAGCGCCTCCATCTCCACCCCGGTGCGGTCGGTGGTGCGCACCGAGGCCCGCACGTCGACCGCGTCCCCGGTGTCGGCGACTTCGAAGTCCAACTCCACACCGCTCACCGCCAGCGGATGGCACAGCGGGATCAGGTCGGGGGTGCGCTTGGCGGCCATGATCCCGGCCACCCGCGCGGTGGCCAGCGCGTCGCCCTTGGGCAGTCCGCCCGCGGCGATCATCGCGATCACCTCGGCGGTGGTGTGGACCGTCGCGGCCGCGGTCGCGCTGCGCGCGGTGGGCGCCTTGGCCGAGACGTCGACCATCCGCGCCGCGCCGTGTTCGTCGACGTGGGACAGACGCCGACGCGGCCCGCTGGTCACCACTACTTGTTGACGACGGTGACCGGATGCACGTAGGGCAGATCGGAGGCCGGAAGCGGGAAGGTCACCTCGCCGAAGGGCGAGAGCGCACCCACCCGGTCGGAGGCCAGTTCGCTCACCGGGTGGTCCTCGGGATCCCGGGTCGGCCAGCCGTTGTCGATGTATCGGGTCTTCTCTGTCTTGCCTGCCACCCCCTCATTCTGACATCCCGGCGGCGAACCCGGGTCCGGCGCGGCTGATTTAGGCTGGTCGGCGATGACCGAGCACGGGCGCCCGGCCGGGGGCGGAAACCTCGGCGCCTGGCTGGCGGGCCTGGACGAGGACGGCCTGCTGAAGCTGCTCACCCGCCGGCCCGATCTCGCCCAGCCGGCGCCGGGCAGCATCGCGGCCCTGGCGGCGCGGGCGGGGTCGCGCCAGTCGGTGAAGGTGGCCGCCGACGATCTGGACTTCCTGCACCTGGCGGTCCTCGACGCCCTGCTGCTGCTCGGCGCCGACCGCGCGGCGGTGTCCACCGCGGACCTGCTGGGCCTGGCCGCCCCGCTGGCCGGCGAGGACCAGGTCCGCGCAGCGCTGGGCGAACTGCGCGAGCGGGCCCTGGTATGGGGCTCCGACGAACTGCGGGTGTCCGGCGAGACCGCCGCCGCGCTGCCGTGGCAGCCCGGGCAGGCGATCGCCGAGCACCCGGCGCGCGGAGCGCGGGAACTGGGCGCGGCCATCGACGCCCTGGACACCGCGCAGCGCGATGTTCTCGAGCGGCTGGCGAGCGGGTATCCGGTGGGCCGCACCCGTGACGCCGATCCCGAGGCACCGGCCGACCGCCCGGTGCGGCGGCTGCTGGCGGCCGGACTGCTGCGCGCGCTCGACACCGAGACGGTGATCCTTCCCCGCGACGTAGGGCAGGTGCTGCGCGGCGAGCAACCCGGGCCGGCCGAGCTGAATCCGCCCGATCCGGCGGTCACTCGGACGTCGGCGGCCGACGCCGATACCGCCGCCGCGGGGGCGGTGCTGGAGCTGCTGCGCGACACAGAGGTGGTCCTCGAGGCGCTCTCGGCCGCACCGGTCTGCGAGCTGCGCAGCGGCGGCCTCGGGGTTCGGGAGGCCAAACGGCTGGGCAAGACCACCGGAATCGACGAGCAGCGGCTGGGACTGGTCCTGGAACTCGCCGCTTCGGCGGGCCTGATCGCCAGCGGGTTGCCCGATCCCGAGCCGCCCGGCGACGGATTCTCCTACTGGGCGCCCACCGTCGCGGCCGACCGCTTCTCTGAGACACCTGCCGCCGAGCGCTGGCTCACCCTGGCCACCACCTGGCTGGACCTGCCCTCCCGCCCGGGCCTGATCGGCGAGCGCGCCGCTGACGGCAAACCCTATGCCGCGCTGTCGGATTCGCTGTACTCCACGGCAGCTCCGCTGGATCGCCGGCTGCTGCTCGAGCTGCTTGCCGGACTGCCGCTCGGCACCGGGGTGGACGCGACGACCGCATCGGCGGCGCTGATCTGGCAGCGCCCGCGCTGGGCGGCGCGCCTGCAGCCCGCGCCGGTCGGGCACCTGCTGGAGGAGTCCCACGCGCTCGGCCTGACCGGACGGGGTGCGCTGAGCAGCGCCGCCCGGGCGCTGCTCGACGGCGGCAACGACGAGGCGCTTCGGGCGATGACGGCGATGCTGCCCGAACCCATCGACTATTTTCTGGTGCAGGCCGACCTGACGGTGGTGGCGCCCGGGCCGCTCACCCGTGACGTCGCGGCCGGCCTGGCCGCCGTGGCGGTCGTGGAGTCCGCCGGCGCGGCCACGGTGTACCGGGTCGGCGAGCAGTCGGTGCGCCACGCGCTGGACACCGGGCGCACCGCCGACGATCTGGTGCACTTCTTCCAGTCGCATTCCAAGACTCCGGTGCCGCAGGGCCTGACCTACCTCATCAACGACGTCGCCCGCCGCCACGGGCAGCTGCGAGCCGGGGTGGCCGCCGCGTTCCTGCGTTGCGAAGACCCGGCCCTGCTGGCCCAGGCCCTGGCCGCGCCAGGCCTGGGCGAGCTGGGGATTCGGCTGCTGGCTCCGACCGTGGCGGTCTCCCAGGCCCCCGTCGGCGACGTGCTCGCCGCCCTGCGCAAGGCCGGTTTCGCGCCGGCCGCCGAGGACTCCACCGGCGCCGTCGTCGACCTGCGCCGTCGCGGCTCGCGGGTACCGGCCTCGCTGGTGCGCCGCCAGCCGCGGCCGCCGCAGCGGCCCGCCATCGAGACCCTGCGGGCGGTGGTGACGATGCTGCTGCGGGTCCGGGAGTCGCCGCTGGCCGGCGCGCGGGTCGATCCGGGGGTCGCAATGGCGCTGCTGCAGCAGGCTGCGGTGCACGGACACGACGTGCTGATGGGCTACGTCGACGCGGCGGGGGTGTCCACCCAGCGCGTGGTGACCCCGATCGCGGTGCGCGGCGGTCACCTGACCGCCTTCGACCCGGCCCAGGGCCGGATGCGGGAGTTCGCGGTGCACCGGGTGACCTCGGTGCTGTCGGCGGACTGACGATAATGGTCCGATGAGCGCCGACGGCCCCCTGATCGTGCAGTCCGACAAAACGGTGCTGCTGGAGGTCGACCACGAAGTAGCCGGGGCCGCCCGGGCGGCGATCGCCCCGTTCGCCGAACTCGAGCGCGCTCCCGAGCATGTGCACACCTACCGGATCACCCCGCTCGCGCTGTGGAATGCCCGCGCCGCCGGGCACGACGCCGAGCAGGTGGTCGACGCCCTGGTCACCCACTCCCGTTACGCGGTACCCCAGGCCCTGCTGGTCGACATCGTCGACACCATGGGCCGCTACGGCCGCCTGCAACTGGTCAAGCACCCCGCCCACGGACTGACCCTGCTCAGCCTGGACCGGGCTGTGCTCGAAGAGGTGTTGCGCCACAAGAAGATCGCCCCGATGCTGGGTGCGCGTATCGACGACGACACCGTGGTGGTACACCCCAGCGAGCGGGGCCGGGTCAAGCAGATGCTGCTCAAGATCGGCTGGCCGGCAGAGGATCTGGCGGGCTACGTCGACGGCGAGGCTCATCCGATCTCCCTGGTGCAGGACGGCTGGGAGTTGCGCGATTACCAGCAGATGGCGACGGACTCGTTCTGGGCGGGCGGTTCGGGCGTGGTAGTCCTGCCGTGCGGCGCCGGGAAGACGATCGTGGGGGCGGCCGCGATGGCCAAGGCCGGAGCGACGACGCTGATCCTGGTCACCAACACCGTCGCGGGCCGGCAGTGGAAGCGCGAACTGCTGGCCCGGACGTCGCTGAGCGAGAACGAGATCGGCGAATACTCCGGGGAGCGCAAGGAGATCCGCCCGGTGACCATCGCCACCTACCAGGTGATCACGCGCCGCACCAAGGGCGAGTACCGGCACCTGGAGCTCTTCGACAGCCGAGACTGGGGGCTGATCATCTACGACGAGGTCCATCTGCTGCCCGCCCCGGTTTTCCGGATGACCGCCGATCTGCAATCGCGCCGCCGCTTGGGACTGACCGCCACCCTGATCCGGGAGGACGGCCGCGAGGGGGACGTCTTCAGCCTGATCGGCCCCAAACGCTACGACGCCCCCTGGAAGGACATCGAGGCGCAGGGATGGATCGCCCCGGCCGAGTGCATCGAGGTCCGGGTGACGATGACCGACAACGAACGGATGCTCTACGCCGTGGCCGAGCCCGACGAGCGCTACAAGCTGTGTTCCACGGCCCGCTCCAAGGTCGCGGTGGTGAAATCCATCCTGGCCCGCCACCCGGGCGAGCAGACCCTGGTGATCGGCGCCTACCTCGATCAGCTCGAGGAGCTCGGCGCCGAACTCGACGCCCCGGTGATCCAGGGGTCGACCCGCAACGCCGAGCGGGAGGCGCTCTTCGACGCGTTCCGCCGCGGCGAGATCAAGACCCTGGTGGTCTCCAAGGTCGCCAACTTCTCGATCGACCTGCCGGAGGCGTCGGTGGCGGTGCAGGTGTCGGGCACCTTCGGCTCACGCCAGGAGGAGGCCCAGCGGCTGGGCCGGCTGCTGCGGCCCAAGCGCGACGGCGGCGGGGCGGT
>CAYXOM010000319.1:0-3113 GCA_964466565.1 uncultured Mycobacterium sp. | reverse complement strand
GGGGACAGGCTGGCGTCGTCGAGCAGGATGTTGGGCGTGGTGTAGGAGAAGTTCAGGCCCACCCCCAGCGACCACGGGAACCCGACCTGATAGCCCAGTTCCAGGGTGCCCTCGAACTCGTCGGCGCCGGGGCCGACGACCTCGTAGACCGCCTTGCCGGAGTGGAACCACTCCCGGGTCAGCCGGTTGCGGTCCAGCGGAAAGACCCCGTCGAGGAAGGTGTCCCACTGCTGGATCGTCATCGTCCGGCCCGTCCCGTCGACCAGGCTCATCTGATTGTCCAGCGCCGCCCGGGCCGGGCCGGCTGATGCCGGGGTCAGGGCCGTTGCGGCAAAAAAGGCCAGGGCGAAGAGCAGTCGGCCCAACATTTCCGGTACCTCCTCAGTTCGACTGGTTGTCGAAGGGCCGGGACTCCCACCGGCCGCCGTGCACCCAGGCGCGAAGTCGTCCGGGATCGGCCGGGTCGTCCATGGGACCCACGAAGTGTGCCCGTCCGATCGGTTTCCGGTCGGCGGTGCACGGCTGGACGGCGGCGACCACACCCGGACCGGTCCGGCCCGAGCACAGCACCGGACCCAGCAGGCAGGACACCGTCACCAGCATCCCGTGCGGGCAACCGCGGACGACGCCGCGCAGGGCGTCGATGACGGCCGCGGAGCCCGGCTGGCCCGGGCCGGTCGGGCAGCCGTCGCAGACCACCACGGTGAACCCGCTTCCAGTTGGCCTCGCCGCGGTGCCGCTCACGCCTTCTGGGGTCCGGGGTAGGGCAGCAGGGCCATCTCGCGGGCGTTCTTGATCGCTGTCGCGACCTGGCGCTGCTGTTGAACCGTCAATCCCGTGACCCGCCGGGAGCGAATCTTCCCCCGGTCGGAGATGAACAGCCGCAGTGTCGCGGTGTCCTTGTAGTCGACGGCGTCGAGTCCGTTGCTGCGCAGCAGGTTCCGCTTCGGCTTGGGCGGGACGGCCTCGTTGGGGCGCCGCCGTCCGCGGGGGGGCCTCACCAACTTGACTTCCGGACCCCGGGCAACTGCCCGTTGTGCGCAAGTTGGCGAACCCGTACCCGCGAGAGGCCGAACTTGCGCAGGTGCCCCCGCGGCCGCCCGTCGACGGCATCGCGGTTGCGTAGCCGCACCGGACTGGCGTCACGGGGTTGGGCGGCCAGCTCCTGTTGCGCGGCCAGCTTCTGGCGCGGCGAACTGGCCGGTGAGCTGATCACCCGTTTGCACTCCGCGCGCCGCTCGGCGTACTTGGCGACGACAACGGCCCGCTTGGCGTTCTTGACGATCTTCGAGCGCTTGGCCACCTCAGCGTTCCTCCCTGAATTCGACGTGGCGGCGGACCACGGGGTCGTACTTGCGCAGCACCATCCGGTCGGGATCGTTGCGGCGATTCTTCTTCGTGAGGTAGGTGTAGCCGGTGCCCGCCGTCGAGCGGAGCTTGATGATGGGCCGGATCTCGTTGCGTGCCATCAGATCTTCTCGCCCTGTCGGCGCAGCCGGGCAACCACGGCCTCAATGCCGTCACGGTCGATCACCTTGATGCCCTTGGCGCTCACCCGCAGCCGGATCCGGCGGCCCTCCGAGGGCAGGTAGTAGGTGCGGATCTGGATGTTGGGCGTCCATCGCCGGCGACTGCGGCGGTGTGAATGCGACACCGAGTTGCCGAATCCGGGAGCGCGTCCGGTGACCTGGCACCGTGCGGACATGGCGACCTCCTCTGAGCGGTACTTAATGGAAACGATTTTCAGTAAGCCCGTCGGGACTGTACCCTCGATCCGGACTTGATGACAATCGTTTTCAATAGGAGGCCGGGTGCGGACCCCAGTGGTGCTGGTAGCAGGGCAGGGCGACACCGAGGCCACGGTGCGGGCCTTGCTCGACGACAGCACCCTGGTGGTGCGCCACCGGTTCGACGGACACGTGGTGCGCCGCAGCCTGGCCCAACTGCGCGACGGCGTGCCCTACACCAGCGATGTGATCCTCGAACTGCGACGCGGCTGCGTCTCCTGCACGATCCGCGACGACCTGCTGATCCTGCTGCGCCGACTGCACCGGCGCTCCGACATGGACCGGGTGGTCGTGCACCTGGCGGCGTGGATGGAGCCCGAACCGATCTGCTGGGCGATCAACCGCGTCCCGGTGAGCCCGGGCCCGGGCTACGTCGACGGCCCGGCCGGTCGCGACGTCCGGATCGCCGGCGTGGTCGCCTGTCTGGACGGCCCGCACTGGCTGGAGCAGGCGATCGGTGAGGGGGAACTCGACGACGGGCGCACCGAGGCCCAGGTGGTGGTCGGCCAGGCGGAGTTCGCCGACGTCGTGGTGGCCGCCCATGCCGACCACACGACGATGGCCGCCCTGGTCCGGCTCAACCCGCGCGCCTGGTTCGTCCGGTCGGCCGGCCACGTCGAGGACGCGCTGGCCGGTCTGGGCCAGGACGCTCGCCGCGGCCGCCATGACGACCCGCTCGGCCCGCTCCTGGCCGGCGAGCCACCGCTGGAGGCCGACGGGCCCGTTCGCATCGTCGAGTTCAGCGCCGACCGGCCGTTTCACCCGTCGCGGCTGCACTCGGTTCTCGACGTCCTGCTGGCCGGGGTGGTGCGCGCCCGGGGTCGCCTCTGGCTTGCCAGCCGCCCGGGCCTGGTGATGTGCCTGGAGTCCGCCGGCGGTGGCCTGCGGGTCGACTCGGGTGGCAAATGGCTTGCCGCGATGAGCGAATCAGAACTCGCCCGTGCCGACCCGCAGCGCCGCGCGCTGGCGTCGGCGATCTGGGACGACCTCCACGGCGACCGTCACACGGCGATCACCGTCCTGACCTGCGGTGCCCCTGCGGAGGAGATCACCGAATCGTTGAACTCCGCCCTGCTGACGGACCTCGAGTGGGCCGATCCCGCCGGCTGGTGCGACGTCGACGACCCTTTCGGCGACTGGCATCAGGAGCCATGCGCGGAGGCATCGGACTCGACGGCCGGATTTCGGGCTCCCAACGCCGATCGCGGCGACGAAGGATGAGTACCGCCCCTACTGCATGTCCCAGGGGTCGCCGTAGGTGGTGACGCTGTCGCCGGCGCTGGAGATCAGCCGGGCGAAGGGGCGTAGCAGCACCCCGCCGGCCGC
>CAYXOM010000318.1:0-3748 GCA_964466565.1 uncultured Mycobacterium sp. | reverse complement strand
GTGGCGGCCGACGACATCGACTCCAGCGAACTGGAGTCCACCGTGGTGGCCGAGGGGCAGACCGACCTGCTCGACGGTGGCGTCGTGGTCGATCAGATCGACGAGAATCAGGGTAACCAGATGGTGGCCAGTCTCTTCGGCGGCAACGACACCAACCAGGTCGCCTCGGCGCTGGCTGGCGCGGGCGCGCCGGGCGGCGACCTGATCAGGCGACTGCTTCCGATGCTGGCCCCGATCGTGCTGGCCTACGTGGGCCGGCAGTTCTCCCAGCGCGGCGCCACCGGCGCACAGGCCCAGGCCGCACCCGGTGGCGGGATGGCCGACGTGCTCGGTGGCATCCTCGGCGGCGGCGCGCCGCAGGGCGGCGCCGCCAACAACCCGCTGGGCGGCATCCTGGGCAATGTCCTGGGCGGCGGCCAGGGCGGGGCGATCGGCAACATCCTGGGCGGTCTGCTGCGCGGCGGCCGCTGACCGCGAGCGTCGCACCGCAGGTCGGCGGACGGCCGGTGGTGCGACGTTCCTAGAATCAACGGGTGCTCCCAGACGACGCCCCCGACCGCCCGGCGACACTGCCCACGTCGTGGGACCCCGGCGCTCAGGAAGCCGAGATCTACCGGGGCTGGGTCGAGGCCGGATACTTCACGGCCGATGCGGCCAGCGCCAAGCCCCCCTACTCGATCGTCCTGCCCCCGCCGAACGTCACCGGCAGCCTGCACATGGGCCACGCGCTCGACCACACCCTGATGGACGCGCTGGCCCGGCGCAGGCGGATGCAGGGCTACGAGGTGCTGTGGCTGCCCGGCATGGACCACGCCGGCATCGCCACCCAGACTCTCGTCGAGCGACAGCTCGCCGGGACGGGCCAGTCCAAGGAGGATCTGGGCCGGGAGGGTTTCGTCGAGAAGGTCTGGGCGTGGAAGCACGACTCCGGCGGGACGATCGGCGCACAGATGCGGCGACTGGGCGACGGGGTGGACTGGTCCCGGGACCGCTTCACCATGGACGACGGCCTGTCCCGCGCGGTGCGCACCATCTTCAAGCGGCTCTACGACGCCGGGCTGATCTACCGGGCCGAGCGCCTGGTCAACTGGTCGCCGGTGCTGCAGACCGCGATCTCCGACCTCGAGGTCAAGTACGAGGAGGTCGAGGGGGAGCTGGTGTCGTTCCGCTACGGCTCGCTGGATGACTCGCAGCCGCACATCGTTGTGGCGACCACGCGCGTGGAGACCATGCTCGGCGACACCGCGATCGCCGTTCATCCCGGCGACGAGCGTTACCGCCACCTGGTCGGCACCTCGCTGCCGCACCCGTTCCTGGACCGCGAGGTCGTCGTGGTCGCTGACACCCACGTCGATCCCGAGTTCGGCACCGGGGCGGTCAAGGTGACCCCGGCGCACGACCCCAACGACTTCGACATCGGCCTGCGGCACGACCTGGCGATGCCCACCATCATGGACACCGCCGGGCGGATCTGCGGCACCGCAACGCAATTCGATGGCATGGACCGCTTCGAAGCCCGGGTCAAGGTGCGTGAGGCGCTCGCCGAACAGGGGCGCGTCGTCGCCGAGAAGCGTCCCTACCTGCACAGTGTCGGCCACTCCGAGCGCAGCGGCGAGCCGATCGAGCCGCGCCTGAGCCTGCAGTGGTGGGTGAAGGTGGAATCCATGGCCAAGGCGGCCGGCGACGCCGTGCGCGCTGGCGACATCGTGGTCCACCCCGAGAGCCTCGAGCCGCGCTGGTTCGCGTGGGTCGACGACATGCACGACTGGTGCATCTCGCGGCAACTGTGGTGGGGCCACCGGATCCCGATCTGGCACTCGGCGGACGGCGAGTGCGTCTGCGTCGGGCCCGACGAGACCCCACCGGAGGGTTGGCAGCAGGACCCCGACGTGCTCGACACGTGGTTCTCTTCGGCCCTGTGGCCCTTCTCCACCATGGGCTGGCCCGACCGCACCGAGGACTTGGAGAAGTTCTATCCGACGAGCGTTCTGGTCACCGGCTACGACATCCTCTTCTTCTGGGTGGCCCGGATGGTCATGTTCGGCGCCTTCGTCGCCGGCGACGACGCCATCACCGCCGGCGGGTCGCGGCCCCCGCAGGTGCCGTTCCGGGACGTCTTCCTGCACGGCCTGGTCCGCGACGAGCACGGCCGCAAGATGAGCAAGTCGCGCGGCAACGGCATCGACCCGCTGGACTGGGTGGAGCTGTTCGGCGCCGATGCGCTGCGGTTCACCCTCGCCCGCGGCGCCAGCCCCGGCGGGGACCTCTCGATCGGGGAGGACCACGCCCGCGCGTCGCGCAACTTCGCCACCAAGCTCTTCAACGCGACCCGCTTCGCACTGCTCAACGGCGCCGCGCCGGCGCCGCTGCCCGAGGCCGGCGCGCTGACCGACGCCGACCGCTGGATCCTGGGCCGCGCCGAGCAGGTCCGGGCCGAGGTCGACGCGGCGTTCGAGTCCTACGAGTTCAGCCGCGCCTGCGAGGCGCTCTACCACTTCGCCTGGGACGAGTTCTGCGACTGGTATCTCGAACTGTCAAAGGTGCAACTGGCAGGCGGACTCACCCACACCACCGCGGTGCTCGCCGCCGTGCTCGACACCCTGCTGAAACTGCTGCATCCGGTGATGCCGTTCGTCACCGAGGCGCTGTGGCGGCAACTGACCGGCGGCGAGTCGCTGGTGATCGCCCCGTGGCCGCAGCCGTCGGGAGTCCTGATGGACACCGCTGCCGCGCAACGGATCTCCGATGTGCAGAAGCTGGTCACCGAGATCCGCCGGTTCCGCAGCGATCAGGGGCTCGCCGATCGGCAGAAGGTGCCCGCCCGCGTCGCCGGAGTCGAGCAGGCGGGGCTTGCCGCTCACATCGAACCGGTCTCGGCGCTGGCCTGGCTGGCCATCCCGGACGCCGACTTCACTCCGACGGCTCAGGTGGAGGTGCGGCTGTCCGGTGACACCGTCGCAGTGGAACTGGACACCTCCGGAACCGTCGACGTCGACGCCGAGCGGCGCAGGCTGGAGAAGGATCTCGCCACCGCCCGCAAGGAGCTGGCCCAGACCACCGGCAAGCTGGACAACGAGGCGTTTCTCGCCAAGGCCCCGGCGGAGGTCGTCGACAAGATCCGAGACCGCCAGAAACTCGCGCACGAGGAAGTCGCGCGGCTCGGCGCGCGCCTGGCCGCACTGCGATGACCGGACGCACCGCGACGCCCGACGAGATCGCCGCGCTGCTGCAGGTGGAGCACCTCCTCGACCAGCGCTGGCCGGAAACCCGGATCGAACCCGGCACGCAGCGGATGCGGGCGCTGATGGACCTGCTTGGATCCCCGCAGCTGGGCTACCCGTGCATCCACATCGGCGGAACCAACGGAAAGACCTCGGTGGCGCGGATGGTCGACTCCCTGGTGACCGCACTGCAGCAGCGCACCGGCCGGACCACCAGCCCCCATCTGCAGGTCGCCGTCGAGCGCATCGCGATCGACAACCGACCCATCAGCCCGGCGCTCTACGTGCAGACCTATGCCGAGATCGAACCCTGTGTGCAGCTGGTCGACGACCAGTCCCGGACCGGGGTGTTCGGCGCGCCGGGGCCGGCGATGAGCAAGTTCGAGGTGGTCACCGCGATGGCGTTCGCGGCTTTCGCCGACGCCCCGGTCGACGTCGCCGTGGTGGAGGTCGGGATGGGCGGGCGCTGGGACGCCACCAACGTCGTCAGCGCGCCGGTGGCGGTGATCACCCCGATCGGGATGGAC
>CAYXOM010000317.1:0-10945 GCA_964466565.1 uncultured Mycobacterium sp. | reverse complement strand
CAGAGCGCCGCGTTCGCCGGCCCGCCGGGGCACCCACGCCAGCCGGGCGCCGGTCGCCGCCGCCAGCCGGGCCGCCGCCGACAGTGCGCCGGGACTGGTCGCCAACCGCTCGCCGGCCAGGATGACCGTCCCGGGGCGCGCGGCGAGCTCGCCGCCCAGCCGGTCGAGGGCCTCGGCCTCGCTGCCGGGTGCGGTGGGGACCAGGCGGGCCCCGAGTTTGGCGCTGCCCCGCGACGCCATCGGGGCGATGGTGACCACCTCGAGGTGGTTGCGCCGGACCGCCTTGCGCAGCCGCAGGAACACGATCGGCGACTCGTCCTCGGGTTCGAAGCCGGCCAGCAGCACCATCGGCGCAGCCTCCAGGTCGGCGTAGGTGACGTCGCGCTGACCGGCGACCCGGGCGGCGAGGAACGCGGTCTCCTCGTCGGAGTGCGGGCGCGATCGGAAGTCGATGTCGTTGGTGCCCAGCACGATCCGGGCGAACTTGGCGTAGGCGTAGGCGTCCTCGGCGGTGAGCCGGCCGCCGGTCAGGACCCCGCAGCGGGCACCGGATAGTCCGGCGGCGGCGACGGCGATCGCCTCCGGCCAGGACGCGGCGCGCAGGGCGCCGGCGTCGTCGCGGACCATCGGGCTCTCCAGGCGGTCGCCGACCCGGGTGTAGGTGAACGCCCACCGTCCCTTGTCGCAATTCCACTCCTCGTTGACGTTCGGGTCGTCGCCGGCGAGCCGGCGCAGGACGACCCCGCGGCGGTGATCGGTGCGCTGGGCACAGCCCGAGGCGCAGTGTTCGCACACGCTGGGGGTGGACACCAGGTCGAACGGACGGGCCCGGAACCGGTAGGCGGCGCCGGTGAGCGCGCCGACCGGGCAGATCTGCACGGTGTTGCCGCTGAAGTAGGAGTCGAAGGCCTCCCCGGCGGCGATTCCGACCTGCTGCAGCGCGCCGCGCTCGAGCAGTTCGATGAACGCGTCCCCGGCGATCTGCTCGGAGAACCGGGTGCAGCGGGCACACAGCACGCAGCGCTCCCGGTCCAGCAGCACCTGGGAGGAGAGGTTGATCGGCTTGGGGAAGGTGCGTTTGACGTCGGTGAACCGGGACTCGGCACGCCCGCTGGACATGGCCTGGTTCTGCAGCGGGCACTCGCCGCCCTTGTCGCAGACCGGGCAGTCCAGCGGATGGTTGATCAGCAGCAGTTCCATCACGCCGCGCTGGGCGGCGTCGGCCGCCGCGGAGGTGAACTGGGTGCGCACCACCATGCCCTCGGTGCAGGCGATGGTGCAGCTGGCCATCGGCTTGCGCTGGCCCTCGACCTCGACCAGGCATTGCCGGCAGGCCCCGACCGGATCGAGCAGCGGATGGTCGCAGAACCGCGGGATCTGCACGCCGAGCAA
Source organism: uncultured Mycobacterium sp. (assembly GCA_964466565.1). Taxonomy (GTDB): domain Bacteria; phylum Actinomycetota; class Actinomycetes; order Mycobacteriales; family Mycobacteriaceae; genus Mycobacterium. The sequence continues at coordinate 9,553 of CAYXOM010000317.1, read as the reverse complement.
CTCGGCGGCCCGGATCACCAGGGTGCCCTGCGGAACGGAGAGCACGGTGTCGTCGATGGTGACGGTGACCATCGGTGTCATCACACCACCCGCTCTGGCGCGGCGAGCATGGCCGCGTAGGGGTCGAACGGGCAGCCGCCGGCCAGATGCGCCCGGTACTCGTCGCCGAAGTACTGCAGCGAGCTCAGGATCGGCGAGGCGGCGCCGTCGCCGAGTGCGCAGAAGGACTTGCCCATGATGGTGTCGGCGATCTCGGCGAGGGTGTCCAGATCCTCGCCGGTGGCCTCGCCGTTCTCCAGGCGCGCGTAGATCTGCGCGAGCCAGTAGGTGCCCTCGCGGCACGGCGTGCACTTGCCGCAGGACTCGTGGGCGTAGAACTGCGTCCAGCGGCGCACCGCGCGCACCACGCAGGTGGTCTCGTCGAAGATCTGCAGCGCCTTGGTGCCGAGCATCGACCCGACCGAGGCCATGCCCTCGTAATCCAGCGGCACGTCGAGATGTTCGTCGGTGAGCAGCGGGGTGGAGGATCCCCCCGGGGTCCAGAACTTCAGCCGGTGGCCGGCGCGGACGCCGCCGGCGTAGTCGAGCAGTTCGCGCAGCGTGATGCCCAGCGGCGCCTCGTACTGCCCGGGCCGGGTGACGTGTCCGGACAGCGAGTACAGCGTGAAACCGGGCGACTTCTCGGTTCCCATCGACTTGAACCAGTCAACGCCCCGGTGCAGGATCGGCCCCACGCTGGCGATCGACTCGACGTTGTTGACCACCGTCGGGCAGGCGTAGAGGCCGGCGACGGCGGGAAACGGCGGGCGCAGCCGGGGCTGGCCGCGGCGGCCCTCCAGCGAGTCCAGCAGCGCGGTCTCCTCGCCGCAGATGTAGGCCCCCGCGCCGGCGTGCACGACGAGGTCGAGGTCGTAGCCGGACCCCAGGATGCCGGTGCCCAGATAACCGGCGCGGTAGGCCTCGTCCACCGCGGCCTGCAGCCGGCGCAGGACCGGCAGCACCTCGCCGCGCAGGTAGATGAAGGCGTGCCGGGCGCCGATCGCGTAGGCCGCGATGACGGCGCCCTCGATCACGAAGTGCGGGGTGGTCAGTAGCAGCGGCATGTCCTTGCAGGTGCCCGGTTCGGACTCGTCGGCGTTGATCACCAGGTAGCGCGGCGAGGCGCTGTCGCGGTCGATGAACGACCACTTGGTCCCGGTGGGGAAGCCGGCCCCGCCGCGCCCGCGCAGCCCGGACTCCTTCACCTCGGCGATCACCTCGGCCGGCACCATCCCCAACGCCCGGCGCAGCCCCTGGTAGCCGTCGTTGTCGAGGTAGGTCTGCAGCGTCCAGGGCCGCGGGGAGTCCCAGAACCGGCTCAGCACCGGCGTCAGCGCGGTCATGAGTCCATCCCCCGTTCGCGGGCGATCCGCAGGCCGGCGAGGGTGGCCTCGCCCGGCCCGCAGCCCTCGTCGTCGGTGCCGGGGTCGAGGCCGGCCAGAATCCGCGAGGTCTGGCGGAACTCGCACAACCGGTTGCCGCGGGTGGGTGTGACGGGCTCGCCGCGGCGCAGGGCCTCGACGAGTTCGGTCGCGCTGGAGGGGGTCTGGTTGTCGAAGAACTCCCAGTTCACCATCACCACGGGGGCGTAGTCGCACGCCGCGTTGCACTCGATGTGCTCGAGGGTGATCTTCCCGTCGGCGGTGGTCTGCCCGTGGTGCACGCCGAGTTCGGCTTCCAGCCTCTCCAGGATCGCGTCGCCGCCCATCACGGCGCACAGCGTGTTGGTGCACACCCCGACCAGGTAGTCGCCGGTGGGGGAGCGCCGGTACATCGAGTAGAACGTGGCGACCGCCGTCACCTCGGCGTCGGTGAGCCCGAGTTGCTCTGCGCAGAAGGCGATCCCGGCCCGGGTCAGGAAGCCGTCTTGGGACTGCACCAGATGCAGCAGGGGCAGCAGCGCCGAGCGGGCCTGCGGGTAGCGGGCGATGATCGCCTCCGCGTCGGCGGCCAGTCGGGCGGTGACCTCGGCCGAGTAGGACTGCGGGCCGGCGATGGGCGGCCCGGGCTCCTCGGGGCGCGGGCCCAGAACCAGATCGACGCTCATCGGTCGACACCTCCCATGACCGGGTCGATGCTGGCGACCGCGGCGATCAGGTCGGCCACCAGGCCACCCTCGCTCATCGCGGCCACCGCCTGCAGGTTGGTGAAGCTGGGGTCGCGGTAGTGCACCCGGTAGGGCCGCGTCCCGCCGTCGGAGACCATGTGCACGCCCAGTTCCCCCCGCGGGGACTCCACCGCGGTGTACACCTGCCCGGGGGGCACCCGGATGCCCTCGGTCACCAGCTTGAAGTGGTGGATCAGCCCCTCCATGGAGGTCCCCATGATGCGGGCGATGTGGGCCGGGGAGTTGCCCAGCCCGTCCGGGCCGACCGTCAGGTCGGCCGGCCAGGCCAGCTTCTTGTCCTCGACCATCACCGGCCCGGGCTCCAGGCGCGCCAGGCACTGCTCGACGATCCGCAGCGACTGCCGCATCTCGCCGACCCGGATGAGGTAGCGGCCGTAGCAGTCGGCCGAGGTGTCGGTGACGACGTCGAAGTCGTAGGTCTCGTAGCCGCAGTACGGCTGAGCCCTGCGCAGGTCGTGCGGCAGTCCGGTCGAGCGCAGCACCGGGCCGGTGACGCCCAGGGCCATGCAGCCGGTCAGGTCCAGGTACCCGACCCCCTGGGTGCGGGCCTTGAAGATCTGGTTGTCGGTCATCAGATCCTCGAGTTCACTGAGCCGGCCGGGCAGGATCCGCAGCAGCTCGGCCACCTTCTCGGCGCCGTCGTCGGGAAGGTCCGCGGCCAGTCCGCCCGGCCGGATGTAGGCGTGGTTCATCCGCAGGCCGGTGATGGCCTCGAAGGCGGTCAGGATCAGCTCCCGCTCGCGGAAACCGAAGAACATCACCGTCATCGCGCCCAGTTCCATCCCGCCGGTGGCCAGTGCGACCAGGTGCGAGGAGATCCGGTTGAGCTCCATGAGCATGACCCGGATCACCGAGGCGCGCTGGGGGATCTGATCGGTGATCCCGAGCAGGCGCTCCACCCCCAGGCAGTAGGCCGTCTCGTTGAAGAATGGCGACAGGTAGTCCATCCGGGTCACGAACGTCACACCCTGGGTCCAGTTGCGATACTCCAGGTTCTTCTCGATCCCGGTGTGCAGGTAGCCGATGCCGCAGCGGGCCTCGACCACGGTCTCGCCCTCGATCTCCAGGATCAGCCGCAGCACCCCGTGCGTGGAGGGGTGCTGCGGGCCCATGTTGACCACGATCCGCTCGCCGGCGGCGCCGTCGCGGGCCGCGGCCACCAGGTCGTCCCAGTCCTGGCCGCCCAGGGTGATCGTGGTCTCGGTCATCAGGAGTAGGACCTCCGGGCGTCCGGCGGCGGGATCTGCGCCCCGTGGTATTCCACCGGGACCCCGCCCAGGGGGTAGTCCTTGCGCTGCGGGTGGCCCACCCAGTCGTCGGGCATCTCGATGCGGGTCAGCGCGGGATGGCCGTCGAAGACGATGCCGAAGAAGTCGTAGGTCTCCCGCTCGTGCCAGTCGCAGGTCGGGTAGACCCCGAACAGCGACGGGATGTGCGGGTCGGCGTCGGGGCAGGTGACCTCGAGGGCGACCCGGCGGTTGTGGGTGATCGACATCAGTGGATAGAACGCGTGCAGTTCGCGGCCGGCGTCGTCCGGGTAGTGCACACCGGAGACCCCGCAACACAGTTCGAACCGCAGGGCGTCGTCGTCGCGCATCGCCGAGGCCACCGCGGGCAGGTGTTCCCGGCGCACCTCGATGGTGAGTTGCCCGCGGTGGACCACGACGCGCCCGACAGCCGCGGCGAAGGCCTGCGAACCGACCACCTCGGCCAGCCTATCGACGACGTCGTCGAAGTAGCCGCCGTACGGGCGCGGGCTGCTGCCCGGGAGGATGACGGTGCGGACCAGCCGTCCGTATCCGGAGGTGTCGCCGCTGCCGCCCGCGCCGAACATTCCGTGGCGGACGCCGATGACGTCACCGTCCCCGCCGTCCCCGCCGTGTTCGCCGTCGCGCCCGCTCACCGCAGCAGGCCCTTGAGTTCGATCGGCGGGCGCGCGGCCAGGGCGGCCTCCTCGGCGGCGGCGACCGCCTCGGCCCGGTGCACACCGAGCGGCATGTTGGCGATCTTGTCGTGCAGGGCCAGGATCGCGTGCAGCAGCATCTCCGGGCGCGGCGGGCAGCCGGGGAGGTAGATGTCGACCGGGACGACGTGGTCGACGCCCTGGACCACCGCGTAGTTGTTGAACATGCCGCCGCTGGACGAGCAGACTCCCATGGCCAGAACCCATTTCGGCTCGGCCATCTGGTCGTAGACCTGCCGGAGCACCGGGGCCATCTTCTGGCTGACGCGGCCGGCGACGATCATCAGGTCGGCCTGGCGGGGGGTGGCCGAGAAACGCTCCATCCCGAAGCGGGCGATGTCGTGCCGGGGGCCCGCGGTCGCCATCATCTCGATGGCGCAGCAGGCCAGCCCGAAGGTCGCCGGCCACAGCGACCCCTTGCGGACGAAGCCCGCCACCTTCTCCACGGTGGACAGCAGGATTCCGCCCGGAAGGGCCTCCTCAAGTCCCAACGTGCCGGCCCCTTCCTAATCCCACTCGAGGCCGCCCCGGCGCCACACGTAGGTGTAGGCGACGAAGACGGTTCCCAGGAAGATCGTCATCGCCACCAGAGTGAACAGCCCGAGTTGGTCGTAGGCGACCGCCCACGGGTAGAGGAAGACGATCTCGATGTCGAAGATGATGAACAGCATGGCCGTCAGGTAGTACTTGACCGGAAACCGCTGCCCGGCCGGTACGGCCAGCGGCTCGATGCCGCACTCGTAGGCGTCCAGTTTGGCGCGGTTGAACCGCCGCGGCCCGACGACGAGGGCGATCACCACAGACACGACCGCGAACACCGCCGCGATTGCGCCGAGAATCAGGATCGGCGTGTAGAGGCTCATCGCGCTCCCGGATCCTGTCGAGTGAGAAGTCTGTGATCAGGAACTTAGCCTAGCGAGGCAGGTCGGCTCCCGTGGGGTTCTCGGGGCGCAGCAACGCCGTGACGGCCCGGCCCAGCCGGATCGGGTCGATGGGATGGGGCACCGCGGCCTCGGCGCGCGACCAGTTGGCCAGCCAGGCGTCGTCGGCGCGGCCGGTGAGCACCAGTACCGGCGGGCAGTCGTCGATTTCGTCCTTGAGCTGTTTGGCGATCCCCAGTCCGCCGACCGGGGCGGCCTCGCCGTCGAGGATGACCAGATCGAAGCCGCCGGTGTCCATCAGCGAGACGACCATCGGCCCGGTCGCCACGTCGGTGTAGCTCAACTCGGGCAGGTCGGGGTGGACGCGGGTGCCCAGCGCGAGGCGGACCTGCTCGCGGGTGCGGACGTTGCTGCTGTAGACCAGCACGCGCAGCACCACGGCGGGAATGCTAGCCGGAGTCCCGATAGCCGGGATGGGATACCGCCAGCCGGTGCCCGACGACGGCACGCAGGCAGCCCATCAGCTCCCGCTCGCGGCCGTCGAATGTGCCCTCCCGAACCGCGGCGGCGAGGTCGGCTTCGTCGGTGAATCCCAGGGCGGCCATCGCGGCCCGGGGTTCGCCGGTGGGCTCGTCGAGAAGTTCGCGCTCGACGATGCGCAGGGCGTTGGCGGCCACCAGGGCGTGGAAGTTGACCGCGCCGGAGGTGGCGGCGCGCACCTCGCCGGCGAGGAATTCGGCGACGGCGGCGACGAGTTCGGCCGCCGTGGGCCGGCCGTAGGGGTGGGCGCCGTTCACAGCGTCTCCTCGAGAAGATCCAGCAGGTCCCATTCGTTCTCGCACACCCGTCGCCCGATGGCGGCCAGTTCCACCGAGCGGGTCTGCCCGGACAGGTGCCGCTCGGCCTGGTAGCGGCAGATGATGCCCCATTTGAGCGTGCCCAGGACCAGCCACCAGTGCAGTGCGCCCCGGTCGACGGACGCCCCGCCGGCGGACTCGTAGGCGCAGACGAATCCGTCGATGTCGCCGAGTCCGCCGGCTGCCATGGCGGCCGGGGCACCGAAGCGCCAGGCCCGCACGCAGAACCAGGCGAGGTCCTCGTGGATGTCGCCGATGTGCACCGCCTCCCAGTCCAGCACGGCGGCCAGTCGTCCGCCGTCGACGATGAGGTTGCCCATCCGGAAATCGCCGTGCACCAGGGTGCGCGGGCCGGGGGCGGGCCGGTGGGAGTCCAGCCACCGCAGCGCCCACTCGAAGGTGGCGGTGGTGTCGGGCAGGTCGTCGAGGCGCTGGCGCCACTCGACGACTTCGTCGCGCTCACGCAGTTCGGGTGCGTCGAAGCGGGCCCGGTGGATGCCGGCCAGCGCCTGGGCGCACTGGGTCAGCAGATGCGCGCGGCCTTCGTCGTCGAGTTGGCGCAGGATCTTCCGGACGATGGTCTCCCCGGCGATCTCGTCGCAGATCAGATACGGATTACCCAGTGCGACGGGGGAATTCGATGCCGCCAGGATGTGGGGCACCGGCGCGCCGGCCTCGGCGGCGGCCGCCTGCACGGCGGCCTCGAGTTCCATGCTGGCGAACTGCCCCTCGGCACCCGGTGCGGTGCGCAGGATCAACGCCCGCCGGTCCGCGCCGGTGCGGGGGTCGACGGCGTCGAACGCGTAGGTGATCCGGCTGGCCCCGCCGGTCAGCGGGCGCAGGTTCGCCACCGTCGTCGTGTCGCCGAGGATCGGCCGCAGGACGGCGGTCAGCTCGTCGATCACCGGCGACCGAATCCGAACATCCGCTGGGCCACCCGGCGCATCTGGATCTCCTCGGCGCCCTCGGTGATCCGGTAGCGGCGGTGGTGGCGGTAGATGTGCTCGAACGGCTCATGCCGGCTGTAGCCGATGCCGCCGTGGATCTGCATCGCCCGGTCGGCCGCCTCGCACACCAGCCGGTTGGCCCGGTAGTTGGCCATCGACACCTTGTCGGACACCTCGAGGTGGTGGTTGCGGTCCAGTTCGGACGCCGCGTAGTAGACCAGCAGCCGCACCATCTGCGCCTCGGTCTGCAACTCCACCAGCGGCCACTGCACGGCCTGGTTGACCGCCAGCGGCTTGCCGAAGGTGACCCGCCGGCCGGCGTAGTCCACGGCCCGGTCGATGCAGTACTGCGCCGCACCCAGGCTGCTGGCGGCCTGGCGGATCCGGTTCTCGTGCAGGAAGGTCTGGGCCACCTCCAGGCCGCGGTCGACTTCGCCGAGCACGGCGTCGGCGGGGATGCGCACGTCGCGCAGTTCGACCTCGCCGTGGTCGCTGGGCATGTTGAACGTCCACCAGTAGTAGGGGACCTCGAACCCGTCGGCGTCGCAGGGCACCAGGAAGGCGGTGATCCCGGCGGCCTGACCCGGCTCGCCGGAGGTCCGGGCGAAGACCAGGTCGTGGGTGGCGCGGTGCACGCCGGTGTTCCACCGTTTGGAGCCGTTGATCACCCAGGTGTCGCCGTCGCGCACCGCGGTGGTCTCCAGCCAGGTGGCGTCGCTGCCGTGGTCGGGTTCGGTCAGGCCGAACGCCATCGACATCCGGCCGGTCAGCATCGCCTCGATCCACTCGGCCTTCTGGGTGTCGGTGCCGAAGCGGTCCATCATGATCACCTGCGGGAAGTTGCCGACGATCGAGGACTCGTCCTGCAGGTCGTTGTGCAGTCCGAGACCCTTGTGCGCCAGGTGCTCCCGGATGACGGCCATGTCGAGATTGCTGCCGTCGCGTCCGCCGAACTTCGCCGGCAGCCCGTAGCGCAGCCAGCCCGCGGCGTCGGCGCGCCGGCGCATCTCGTCGAGCAGGTCCTCCCACTCGCGACGGGGCACCCCGCCGTTGTCGAGGTCGGTGCGGGCGAATTCGCGGCGGCGGTCGAAGTACTGGATGTGTTCGCGCTCCAGCGGCTTGATCTCCGCCTCGATGAACGCGTCCATCTCGGCCAGTAGCGGCGGAAGGTGTTCGGGCAGTGTGAAATCCACTCAGTTCTCCTTCGGTTGGCCGTAGAGGGTTCTCCTCCAGATGGTGGACAGCGTGGTGATGGCCGCGTCGTCGGAGAGGCCGGCGGCGAGGCTCGCGCTGGTGTACCGCTCGAAGAGCAGGGCGATGGCCAGGGCGACGTGGTCGGCGTCCAGTCCGGTCGCGTAGCCCTGGCGCTGGGCGGTGCGGACCGAAGCGCCGACGATGTCCATGCCGAAGCGGCGGAACTGCTGCTGCAGCAGGGCGAAGCGCGGCTGGGTGGCGGCGAGCTGGTCGACGGCGACCATGATGCCGATGTTGGGCTTGAACATCCGCCAGTAGACCCTGACCGCCGAGACGAAGAAGTCACCGTCGTCGGGGATCTTCGGCAGGCCGGCCAACTCGTTGAGGAAGGATTGCGCCAGCGACGCCAGCAGGTCCTCCTTGTCGGCGAAGTAGCGGTAGAACACCGCCGGTGTTCTGCCGGCCTCGGCGGTGATGTCGGCCAGGGTGGTCCCGTGGAACCCGCGCCGGGCGAACAGTGTCCGGGCGGCGTCGGCAAGGGTCCGCCGGGTCTGCAGACCCTTGGGGGACAGCGTCCGGGTGCTCATCGCGCCGCTAGGGGTGGCGCCGGTCGCCGGCGTGCAGCAGCGCGCTGGTGAGGTCGTGGCCGACGAGTTCGCGGGCGACGCGGGCGGCGGCGATCGCCGCGTCGAGGTCCACGTCGACGCCCACCCCGCTGTCGCGCAGCAGGTAGACCAGGTCCTCGGTGGCGATGTTCCCGCTCGCACCGGGCGCGAAGGGGCAGCCGCCCAGCCCGCCCACCGAGGCGTCGAGTCTGCTCACCCCGGCGGTCACCGCGGCCCAGGCGCTGGCCAGGCCGGTGCCGCGGGTGTTGTGGAAGTGGGCCCCCAGCGGGCGCTCGCCGATGCGATCGGCGACCCGGCCGACCAGGTCGGTGACCCGGCCGGGTGCGGCGGTGCCGATGGTGTCGGCCAGTCCCAGCCGGTCGGCGCCGGCCGCGCAGGCGGCGTCGATCGCCGCCAGCACCCGCTGCGGCGGAGTGGGCCCGTCGAACGGGCAGTCCCAGGCGCAGGCGACGATCACCTCGGCGCGGGCGCCCGCGTCGTGGGCGATGCCGACGACCTCGGGGATCTGCGCGCAGGCCTGCTCGCTCGAGCGCCCGACGTTGGCCCGGCCGTGCCCGTCGGAGGCCGACACCACGTACTCCAGCGACCGCAGCCCGGCCGCGATCGCGCGGCGGGCACCGTTCGGGCTGGCGACCAGGGCCGAGAAGTCGATGCCGGGATAGCCCGGCAGGGCTGCGGCGAGTTCGGCGGCGTCGGCCAGAGCCGGCACCTTCGACGGCGAGACGAACGCGGTGGCCTCCACCTCGCGCACCCCGGTGGCGGCGATGGCGGCCAGCAGCTCGAGTTTGGCCGAGGTCGGGATCGGCGTCTCGATCTGCAGCCCGTCGCGCAACGCCACCTCGCGGATGGTGACGTGCCGGGCCGGGCTCACACCACCCCCTGGGCGGCGAGGTCGGCGAGTTCGGCGGCGCTGCGGCC
>CAYXOM010000316.1:0-7977 GCA_964466565.1 uncultured Mycobacterium sp. | reverse complement strand
GTCGCGGTTGTCGCGGCCCTCCGCGGGCGCGCCGGTCTCCGGCGCCGCCGCGGCTGCCGTCTGCTCCGCCATCACGCGGTCCTTCCGTTGTCCGTCATTACCCCGGTCACCCGGGTCGCTTCACTGCTCATCAGAACCTCAGACCGCTCTCGCGGGCCGCGTCGGCCAGCGCGGCGATGCGCCCGCCGTAGGTGTTGCCGCCGCGGTCGAACACCACGGCCTCGATGCCGGCAGCCTTGGCCCGCTCGGCGATCAGCTGACCGACCCGCTTGGCATGGGCCTTCTTGTCGCCCTCGACCGCGCGGACGTCGGCCTCGATCGACGACGCCGCGGCCAGCGTGGTGCCGTTGTCGTCGTCGACGAGCTGGACGTGGATGTGCCGCGAGGAGCGGTTGACCACCAGGCGCGGCCGGGCCGCGGTGCCGGCGATCTTCTTGCGCAGCCGGGCGTGCCGGCGGGCCCGGGCCCTCCGGCGGGCGGCGGAGGCGGTGGTGCCGACCGGCTTGCGGTCGACGGTCTCGGTGTCGGCCATGTCTACTTACCTGTCTTTCCGACCTTGCGGCGGATCTGCTCGCCCTCGTAGCGCACGCCCTTGCCCTTGTAGGGGTCGGGGCGGCGTAGGCGGCGGATCACCGCCGAGATCTGGCCGACCTTCTGCTTGTCGATGCCGGTGACGGAGAATTTCGTCGGGCTCTCCACCGCGAAGGTGATGCCCTCCGGCGCCTCGATGAGCACCGGGTGGCTGTAGCCGAGGGCGAACTCGAGGTTGCCGCCCTTCTGCTGCACCCGGTAGCCCACCCCGAAGATCTCCATCTTGATGGTGTAGCCCTCGGTGACGCCGGTGATCACGTTGGCCACCAGCGTGCGGGACAGCCCGTGCAGCGAACGGCTGCGCCGCTCGTCGTCGGGCCGGGCGACGACGATGGCGCCGTCCTCGTTGCGCGAGATCGTAATCGGCTCGGCGACCGAGAGTTCCAGGGTCCCCTTGGGGCCCTTGGCCGACAGGTTCTGCCCGTCGATCGTCACGTCGACGCCGGACGGAACCGGCACCGGCTGCTTTCCAATGCGCGACATCGCCTCAGACCCCTCTCACCACACGTACGCCAGCACTTCGCCGCCGACGCCCTCGCGGGCCGCCTGGCGGTCGGTGCGCAGCCCCGACGACGTGGAGATGATGGCCACCCCGAGCCCGCCGAGCACGCGCGGCAGGCTGGTGGACTTGGCGTAGACCCGCAGGCCGGGCTTGGACACCCGGCGCAGGCCGGCGAGGCTGCGTTCCCGGTTGGGGCCGTACTTGAGCCTGACCACCAGGGACTTGCCCACCCGGGCGTCCTCGGTGCGGTAGTCGCTGATGTAGCCCTCGTTCTTGAGGATCTCGGCGATGTTGGCCTTGATCTTCGAGTGCGGCAGCGCCACCTCGTCGTGGTAGGCGGAGTTGGCGTTGCGCAGCCGGGTCAGGAAGTCCGCGATCGGATCGGTCATCGTCATGTCAGTTAGCCCCTACCCTCACCAGCTCGACTTCTGCACGCCGGGCAGCTCACCGGCGTGCGCCATCTCGCGCAGGCAGATGCGGCACAGCCCGAACTTGCGGTAGACCGCGTGCGGGCGGCCGCACTTGTTGCAGCGGGTGTAGGCCCGCACCGCGAACTTGGGCTTCTTGTTGGCCTTGTTGACCAGAGCCTTCTTTGCCATCGAATCAGTTCTCCTTGAACGGGAAGCCCAGGGCCCGCAGCAGCGCGCGGCCCTCGTCGTCGGTGGTCGCCGAGGTGACGACGGTGATGTCCATGCCGCGCGGGCGGTCGATGGAGTCCACGTCGATCTCATGGAACACCGACTGCTCGGACAGTCCGAAGGTGTAGTTGCCGTGGCCGTCGAACTGCCGGGGGCTGAGTCCCCGGAAGTCGCGGATACGGGGCAGCGCGATGGAGACCAGCCGGTCGAGGAACTCCCACATCCGGTCGCCGCGCAGCGTGACCCGGGCCCCGATCGGCATGCCCTCGCGCAGCTTGAACTGGGCGATCGACTTGGTGGCCTTGCGGATCTCCGGCTTCTGGCCGGTGATCAGCGCCAGGTCGTTGACCGCGCCGTTGATCAGCTTGGCGTCGCGGGCGGCGTCGCCGACGCCCATGTTCACCACGACCTTGACCACACCGGGGATCTGCATCACGTTGGCGTAGCCGAACTGCTTGTTCAGCGCGTCGCGGATCTCGCTGCGGTAGCGGACCTTGAGCCGCGGCTGGGTCTTCTCTGCCACTGTCGTCATCAGACGTCCTTGCCGTTGCGCTTGGAGATGCGGACCTTCCTGCCCGACTCGGCGTCCACCCGGTATCCGATGCGGGTCGGTGTGCCGTCGGAGTCGACCACCATCACGTTGGAGACGTGGATCGGGGCCTCCTGGGTGACGATGCCGCCCGAGGAGGCGCCGCGCTCGTTCGCCGACTGGGCGGTGTGCTTCTTGATCCGGTTGACACCCTCGACGAGGACCCGGTTGCGGGCCGGGTAGGCCTGGATGACCTTGCCCTTGGCGCCCTTGTCCTTGCCGGCGATGACCAGCACGGTGTCGCCCTTGCGGACCTTCATCTACAGCACCTCCGGAGCCAGCGAGACGATCTTCATGAAGCGCTTCTCGCGCAGTTCGCGGCCCACCGGGCCGAAGATGCGGGTGCCGCGCGGCTCGTTGTCGGCCTTGATGATCACCGCGGCGTTCTCGTCGAACTTGATGTAGCTGCCGTCGGGACGGCGGCGCTCCTTGACGGTGCGCACCACCACGGCCTTGACCACCTCGCCGCGCTTGACGTTGCCGCCGGGGATGGCGTCCTTGACGGTGGCGACGATGATGTCGCCGATCCCGGCGTAGCGGCGCGAGGAACCACCGAGCACCCGGATGCACAGGATCTCCTTGGCGCCGGTGTTATCGGCGACCTTGAGCCGTGACTCCTGCTGAATCACCAGATTCTCCCTACGGTTGGGCAGGCGGGCGCGCTCGGCGCAGGCTGAACCAGCCCGCCGTGCTCGGTCTTCGTCACTCCAGGGCACGCGGGGCCGGGCCGTCTCCGGCCGGCCGAGGTCTGCCCGGGGCAACCCTTCGATACTAGGTCAGCGCCGGCCGGGGGCCAAATCCGCTCCCCTGCTCCTTTCGCGTCCGCTCGCCGGGTCAGCCGGCCACGCAGCGGAACCCGATGTGGGTGGTGGCACTGTCCTGGGACTGCGGCGAGCGCGCGGCCGGGCGGTAGCGGTGGCAGTACTCCGGCGCGCACAGGTGCGAGCCGCCCTTGAGCACCTGGATGACGGTCGGGTCGGGCTCGGCCGGGACCGGGCAGCAGGAACTCGCCGGCGCCCGCGGTTGATGCCCGCGGGCGGAGTAGGGCGTGGTGGTCCACTCCCAGACGTTGCCGATCATGTCGAACAGCCCGTAGGCGTTGGGCGGGAACGTCCCGACCGGCGAGGTGCCGGCCCAGCCCAGCGCACCGTCGTTGCGGTACGGAAAGCGGCCCTGCCAGGTGTTGGCCATCAGCCGGCCGCCCGGGACCGCCTGGTCGCCCCACGGATAGACACCGTCCGAGCAGGCGCGGGCGGCGTACTCCCACTCGGCTTCGGTGGGCAGCCGCCGCCCGGCCCACGCGGCGTAGGCCGCGGCGTCGGGATAGGCCACCTGCACCACCGGGTGCTCGGGGATGCCGTCGACGTCGCTGCCCGGGCCCGACGGCGCGTGCCAGCACGCCCCCGGCACCCACTCCCACCACTGCCACCAGTCGGCCAGGTTCACCGGGCCCGGGGTGGGCCGGAACACCAGCGCCCCGGGGACCAGGTCCTCGGGCGCCACTCCCGGGTAGCGGGCGGGATCCATCGGGCGCTCGGCGACGGTGCGGTAGCCGGTGGCGGCGACGAACTCGGCGAACCGCGCGTTGGTCACCGGGTGGCGCTCGATGGCGAAGGCGGCCACCGCGACGGAGTGGACCGGCGCCTCCTCGGGGTAGAAGCCGGTCGCGCCCATCGGGAACTCCCCGGCGGGCAACTCCGCGAGTTCGGTCAGCACCGCCCCCACGCTAGACCAACCGCAGCGGGATCAGTCCCGGGCGAATGCCGCGGCCAGTTCCCGCTCGCGGTCGACGTAGGGCGTGCCGGAGACGTCGACCACGACCCGGGAGATGGTGCCGCCGGAGAACGCGAAGGGCGCGGAGTAGGACCGCGAGACCGGCTGGCCCAGGTTGCGGCCGACGCTGACTCCGCCGCCGGCCAGACCGAAGACGAAGGGGTGGGCCTTCACCCCGGCCAGGGTGGCCACCGCGGCGCCGTCGACGTACAGCGTCGCCTCGCCCACCGGGACGAAACCGCCCGGGACCGTCCCGGTCCGGGAGTAGCCGACCCCGAGGATGTGCTCGCCGAGCGGCACCGGGTCGGGCGAGGACAGCGTCTGCTCCTCTTCGCCGAAGAAGTTGTACACGAAGTGCAGGTGCCCGCCGGCGACGAAGAGCGTGTACCCGCCGTGCCCGGCGCCCTGTTTGAGCAGCACGCCCTCGACGTCGGCGCTGTGGACGCTGACCTCCGCCAGCACCGAGAAGGACCGGCCCGCGATGTTTACGCACGCGCCGAGTGGCACGGCGGCGGTGTTGGGGTAATAGACGTAGCTCGTGCGGTCGCCGGCCAGCGACGGGCGTTGCCGGCCGAGGATCTCCAACATGTTGAAGTCCGCCAGCGGCAGCCCGTTGTACTTCTCAGCCTCGGCGAACCAGAGGCTCTTGAGCTCCTCCAGCTTCTCGGGGTGCCGGCCGGCCAGGTCGTGGCACTGGCTGCGGTCGGCCTCGATGTGGAAGAGCTCCCAGCGGTCGTCCGCGAAATGGCCCCACCCCGACGGAGCGGCAGCGTGCACGGTGTTGGCGAACCACCCCTTGTGCCAGATTCCCCGGGTCCCGAGCATGGTGTAGAACTGCGTCTCCTTGCCGGTCTTGGCAGCCGGGTCATCAAGTGCCGCTTTGAGACTCACTCCCTCCAGCGGTCTCTGCGCGATGCCCTTGACCGTCTCCGGGGCGTCGATGCCCAGCAGGTCGTAGACGGTCGGGGTGATGTCGGCGACGGTGACGTAGTGGTCCCGCAGCTCGCCGTGCGCGGCGATGCCGGCCGGCCACGAGATGATCGCGGTGTCGGCGATCCCGCCCTCGTGCGAGGCGTAGCGCTTGTAGAGCTTGTAGGGCGTGTTGAAGGCCATCGCCCAGCCGATCGGATAGTGGTTGTAGGTCTGCGGACCGCCGAGTTCGGCGTAGGACTTCATGGACTCCTCGACGGAGTCGACGAGGCCGTTGAAGAACTTGACCTCGTTGACCGAGCCGTTGGGTCCGCCCTCGCCGCTGGCGCCGTTGTCCGAGATCACCACGATGATGGTGTTGTCCAGCTGCCCGGATTCCTGCAGATAATCGAGGATCCGGCCGATCTGGGCGTCGGTGTAGGACAGGAAGCCCGCGAAGACCTCGGCCATCCGGGCGAACAGCCGCTTCTCCTCGACGGACAGCGAGTCCCAGGGGCGCACGGTGTCGGCCGCGGGCCACGGCTGGCCGTCGGGCCCGGTGACGTCGGCATAGGGGTTCATCGGCGACAGTTCGGTGTCCGGCGGCACCACACCGAGGCGCTTCTGGTTGGCCAGCACGATCTCGCGGTAGGCCTCGTACCCCATGTCGAAGCGGCCGGCGTAGCGGTCGGCCCACTCGGCGAACACATGGTGGGGCGCGTGCCCGGCCCCCGGGCACACGTAGGAGAACCACGGCTTGTCCGGGGCGACGACCTTGGAGTCGCGGATGAACTCGATGGTCTTGTCGGCGAGGTCGGCGGAGAGGTGGTAGCCCTGCTCGGGCGTCGCCGGCGCCTCGACGGGATGGTTGTCGTAGACCAGTTCCGGGTACCACTGGTCAGTCTCCCCGCCGAGGAACCCGTAGAAGCGCTCGAAGCCCCGCGACAGCGGCCAGTGCCGCTTGGTCGCCGCCAGACTGGACTCCTCCAGCGGCGTCATGTGCCACTTGCCGACGCAGTAGGTGTTGTACCCGCGCTCGGCGAGGACCTCGGAGATCAGCGCGGTGTCCTCGGGAATGCGGCCGCTGATGCCGGGGAACCCCTCGGTGAACTCCTCCACGACGGCCATGCCGACCGACGTGGCATTGCGGCCGGTCAGCAGTGAGGCCCGGGTGGGCGAGCACAGCGCGGTGGTGTGGAACTGTGTGAGCCGCACGCCGTGCTCGGCGATGCGGCTCATGGCCGGCATCTCCACCAGCCCCCCGAAACAGTCCCAGGTGGCGATGCCGACGTCGTCCCAGACGAGGTAAAGCACGTTGGGCGCGTTCTGCGGCGCGCGGGGCGCCTCGAACGGACCCCAGTCCGGTTGCGAGTCGCGGATGTCGAGGGCGATCTTCCCGGCGAATTGAGCTGCCACGCCCGATGACGTTACCGGCCGGGTGTTTAGAACCGGGCCGGTCCGGCTATGCCCGCCGTCGGAGGCCCGCACCGCCCTACCCCGAGGAGGAATCGTGAACACCACCGCCGTGAAGGCCGCCGTGGGCACGCTGGGACAGCAGCTGACGATGACCGACTCGGTCGGGCAGGTCGAACTGGGCTGGACCGTCAGCGACCTGCGCCCCAGCACCGACGTCATGCCCGGCTATCAGGTGGCCGGGCAGTTGTGGGAGGCCACCGCCACCGTCGACGCCCTCGGCGGCCCGGTGACCCCGGCGATCTCCCAGTTCAACGCCGTCGCGCCGGACCAGGCCGCCTACCGGGTGCTGTGGCAGGTCGCCAGCCCGGTCAACATCAGCGCCGCGACGATCCCCCGGGGCGCGACGGCCACCGGCAAGATCCACTTCGACGTCACCGGGCCCGCGCCGACCCTGGTCACGATGAACAACGGGATGGAAGACCTGATGGTCTGGATGCCGTGAGCGGCCGGCGCACGGGGGTGTGACCGAGGGGCCCCGAACCCGACGCCGCCGGACTGACCCCTACTTGGCCTTCTCGAGGATGTCCACCAGTCGCCAGCGCTTGGTCGCCGACAGCGGCCGGGTCTCCATCAGCGACACCCGGTCACCGATCCCGGCGATGCCGTTCTCGTCGTGCGCCTTGACCTTCTTGGTGGTGCGGATGATCTTTCCGTACTTGGGGTGCTTCACCCGCGACTCGAGTTCGACGACGATGGTCTTCTCCATCTTGTCGCTGACCACATACCCGATGGCGGTCTTGCGCGCGCCGCGGGGCTTCTCGGTGCGCGGGGTGTGCTTGGCGCCCTTGACGTCTGCCATTTACGAATCCTCACCGCCGGGCCCGGTGGCCAGACCCAGCTCACGTTCGCGCAGCACCGTGTAGATGCGCGCGATCTCGGCCCGCACGACCCGCAGGCGGCGGTTGTTGGTCAGCTGCCCGGTTGCCGACTGGAAGCGCAGGTTGAACAGCTCTTCTTTGAACTCGCGCAGCTTGTCGGTCAGTTCCTCCTCGGAGAACTCCCGGAGTTCGCCGGCACTGGTGCCCACGGCCATCAGAACTGCTCCTCTCGGGTCACGATGCGCGCCTTGATCGGCAACTTGTGGATCGCCCGGGTCAGGGCGGCGCGGGCGATCTCCTCGTTGGGGTAGCTCAGCTCGAAGAGCACCCGGCCGGGCTTGACGTTGGCCACCCACCACTCCGGCGAGCCCTTGCCCGATCCCATCCGGGTCTCGGCGGGCTTCTTGGTCAGCGGGCGGTCCGGGAAGATGTTGATCCACACCTTGCCACCTCGCTTGATGTGCCGGTTGATGGCGATACGCGCGGACTCGATCTGCCGGTTGGTGATGTAGGCGTGCTCGAGAGCCTGGATGCCGTACTCGCCGAACGTCACCCGGGTGCCGCCGCTGGCCATCCCGCGCTGGCGGGGATGGTGCTGCTTGCGGTGCTTGACCTTGCGGGGAATCAGCATCTCAGCTCTCCGTGCTCTCGGCGGCGGGCGCCTCGGCGGCCGGGGTCTCG
>CAYXOM010000315.1:0-4518 GCA_964466565.1 uncultured Mycobacterium sp. | reverse complement strand
CCCCCCCCGCGGGCGCCCCCCCCCCCGCCGGCCCGCCTCGATCCACGGCGTGAACTGATCGCGCAGTTTCTGGGCGTTCCTCGCCGACAGGTCGATTTCGTAACTGGCGCCGTCGACGGAGAATTCGACGGTTTCATCCGCGGGGCCTTCGCCGTCGAAATCGTCGACCAGTGTGACGGTGACTTTCTTGGCCATTCTCCCGAATCCTCACCTGGGCAGGAACATTTGTTTTTCGCGCTGTGCGGACAATGTGCCATAAAGCCGCACCGATATTCAAGAAATACGCGCCGCCGCAGTTCCGTCGCCGTGGCGACGGACGAGGGGAAACAGGACGGTATCGCGAATTAAGAGGCCGGACAGTGCCATCAGCAACCTGTCGATGCCCATTCCGGTGCCGGTGGTCGGCGGCATTCCGTACTCCATCGCCGCGAGAAAATCCTCGTCGAGCGCCATCGCCTCGTCGTCACCGGCGGCGGCGGCCCGCGCCTGCGCCGCGAATCGCTCGCGCTGAATTATGGGGTCGACGAGTTCGGAGTATCCGGTGGCCAACTCGAAGCCGCGAACGTAAAGATCCCATTTCTCCGTGACGCCCGGAATATCGCGGTGCGCACGGGTCAGCGGCGTGGTTTCCACCGGAAAGTCCATGACGAATGTCGGGGCGAACAACGTGTCGCCGACGGCGTGTTCCCAGAGTTCCTCGACGAGTTTTCCGTGGCCGTACGCCCGATCGGCCGGCATCTCCACGCCCAGTTTCGCGGCAATGCCGGACAAATATTCCACGGAGGTGTCCGGCGTGATCTCCTCGCCGATGGCCGTGGACAATGAGGGGTACATCTGAATCGACGGCCACTGCCCGTCGAGGTCGTAGACGCTGCCGTCGGCCAGCGGCACCTGCCGGGTCCCGATCGTCTCGTCGGCGACCTCCTGGATCAGCTCCCGGGTGGTGACCGCCGAGTCCTCGTAGGTCCCCCAGGCCTGGTAGGTCTCCAGCATCGCGAACTCCGGGGAGTGCGTCGCGTCGGCGCCCTCGTTGCGGAAGACCCGGTTGAGTTCGAAGACCTTCTCCAGGCCGCCGACCACGCATCGCTTGAGGAACAACTCCGGGGCGATGCGCAGATAGAGGTCGGTGTCGAGGGCATTGGAGTGGGTCGCGAACGGCCGGGCCGCCGCCCCACCGGCGAGGGTTTGCAGCATCGGCGTCTCGACCTCGAGGAATCCGCGCCGATGCAGGCCGTCGCGGATCGCGCGGACCACCGCGATGCGCTGCCGGGCCACGGTCCGGGCCGCCGGACGCACGATGAGGTCGACGTAGCGGCGCCGGACCCGCGCCTCCTCGCTCATCTCGCGGTGGGCCACCGGCAAGGGCCGCAGCGCCTTGGCCGCCATCTGCCAGGAGTCGGCCAGCACCGACAGTTCGCCGCGCCGGGAGCTGATCACCTCGCCGTGGACGAAGACGATGTCGCCGAGGTCCACGGCGGACTTCCAGGCCTCCAGTGCCTCAGAGCCCACCCCCGCCAGGCTGATCATGGCCTGCAGCTGGGTTCCGTCGCCCTCCTGCAAGGTGGCGAAGCACAGTTTGCCCGAGTCGCGGGAGAACACCACCCGTCCGGTGACCCCGACGATCTCGCCGGTGGCGGAGTCGGCGGGCAGGTCGGGGTGGGCCGCACGCACCTGCGCCAGCGAGTGGGTCCGGGGCACCGCCACCGGATAGGCCTGGCGTCCGGAGTCCAGCAGCCGCGCGCGCTTGCCCTGCCGGATACGGAACTGCTCGGGAAGGTCCTCGGCGTCCTCGCTGCCGCCGCCGGACGGGTCCGCTTCGCTCACGACCAACCAGCCTAAGCGCCGGCTGGGCGACCGGGTTCGGAGCGTCCGCGCCGGCGGTCGAGATTGCGCTCGTAGACGATCCGGAGGCCGTCGAGGGTCAGGTGGCGGTCGTGCTGGGCGACCGTGCGCAACTCGGGGAGCAGCAGCGGCGCCAGGTGCCCGGTGGCCACCACCGCGACGTCGCCCCCGCCGAGGCCCTCGACGTCCTCGCGGATGCGGGAGACCAATCCGTCGACAAGGCCGGCGAAGCCGAACACCGCGCCGGACTGCATGCACTCCACGGTGTTCTTTCCCAGTACCGACCGGGGCCTGGTCAGTTCGACCCGGCGCAGCGCCGCCGAGCGTGCCGCCGCGGCGTCCGAGGAGACCTGCACCCCCGGTGCGATCGCGCCGCCCAGGAACTCTCCCCTGGCCGAGACCACGTCGACGCAGGTGGAGGAGTTGAAGTCCACGACGATCGCGGCCGACCCGAACTTGGAATGCGCCGCCAGGCAGTTGACGATGCGGTCGGCGCCCACCTCCTTGGGATTGTCGACCAGCAGGGGGATTCCGGTGCGGACCCCGGGTTCGATGAGCACGCGCGGCATTGCCGACCAGTACTGGTCGACCATGGAGCGGATCTCGTTGAGGACCGACGGAACGGTGGACAGGCCGGTGACCCCGGTGAGGCGTTCGGAGTCGTCGCCGATCAGCCCTTCGATGGTCAGTGCGAGTTCGTCGGCGGTCACCTCCGACTCCGTCCGGATCCGCCAGTGCTGCAGCACCCTGGCGTGGTCGGCGGTACCGCCGATCAGCCCGACCACGGTGTGGGTGTTGCGCACATCGATGGCGAGCAGCATCGTCAGTTCCGCCAGGCCAGTTCGTGGGAGTCGCCCTGTTCGCCTCCGGGGCCGAACTGCTCGCCGCCGAGGTCGACGGCGATGTTGTCCAGCAGCCGGGTCCCGCCGAGCCGGCCGGCGACGAGCAACCGCGCCGGGCCGTGCTGCGGCGCCGGCTCGAGCCAGGGCCCGCGCAATTCCAGGTAGTCCAGTTCGATCGCCGGCACCTCGTCGAGGACGGCGCGGGCGGCGTCGAGGACCGCGGCCGGGCCGCCCGGGGCGGCATAGACCCCGGCCAGCAGGGCCGCCGACAGCGCGCCGGCCTGCTCGCGCTGCTCAGGATCGAGGTAGCGGTTGCGCGAGGACATCGCCAGACCATCGGCCTCCCGCACGGTCGGCACCCCGACGATCCGTACGCCGACATCGAGATCGTCGACCATCTGGCGGACCAGCACCAACTGCTGGTAGTCCTTCTCGCCGAAGAAGGCACGGTCGGGCCGGACGATCTGGAGCAGCTTGAGGACCACGGTGAGCATGCCAGCGAAATGTGTTGGACGCGAATGACCTTCGAGTTCGCCACCCAGCGGGCCGGGATAGACCGTGGTGCGCGGGCCATCCGGGTACATCACCGCGGGCGTGGGGGTGAAGGCCACTTCGACCCCCTCACCGCCCAGCATCTCCAGATCGGCGTCGAGGGTGCGCGGATAGGCGTCGAGATCCTCACCGGCGGCGAACTGCAGAGGGTTGACGAAGATCGAGACGACGACGACCGCACCGGGCACCCGCCTGGCGGCCCGGACCAGGGACAGGTGCCCGTCGTGCAGGGCGCCCATGGTGGGCACCAGCATCACCCGGCGTCCGGTGTGCCGCAGCGCCCTGGTCACCTCGGCCACCGCGTTCGGCGTGGGATAGACGTTGAGCTCGCCGGCGCTGAATCCCGGCGGCCGGGCGCTCACCGGCGCCGGCCCTTCCGGCCGGGCGGATCGGCCAGCACCTCGAAGACCTCCGCGGGGGCGTGCGCCCGTTGCGCGGTGCGCAGCGAGGCGGCGCGGTAGGCCCGCGCCAGTTCGGGGTCGACGTCGGCGAGGGCCTCGAGATGCGCCGCGACCGCCGCCGCGTCACCGCGGGCCACCGGTCCGGTCAGGGCGGATTGACCACGGTGCAGGGTGTTCTCCAGCGCCGCGCGGGCCAGCGGGCCCAGGATGCGTTCGGCCAACCCGCCGGGCGTGTCGTCCACGAGTTGCTGGCCGAGCAGTTCCTGACCCGACATCGCGGCGCGCAGCGCCTCGACGGCGTCGGCGATCACGGTGACGATGTGATTGCTGCCGTGCGCCAGCGCGGCGTGGTAGACGGTGCGGGCGTCCTCGGGAACCCCGAAGGGTTCGCCGCCGATCTCGAGGACCAGCGACTGGGCGATGGCGTAGCCGGCCGCGTCGGCGGCGGTGATGCCGAAGCAGGCTCCGGCCAGCCGCTCGACGTCCTCATCGGCGCCGGTGAAGGTCATCGCGGGGTGCACGGCCAGCGGCACGCAGCCGTGCTCGATCAGCGGTGCCAGCACCGCCACCCCGTTGGCACCGGAGGTGTGGGCGACGATAGTTCCCGGCCGGACCGCACCGGTGGCCGCCAGGCCTGCGACCAGGCCGGTCAACTCGGCGTCGGGCACCGCGAGGATCAGCAGTTCGGCGCTGTCGGCCACCTCGGGCACCGGCAGGACGGCGGTGTCGGGCAGCCGGTGGCGGGTCAGGCGGCGCGAGGCCGCGGAGATCGCGCTGCAGGCGACGACCACGTGCTCGGCCCGCTCCAGCGCCGCACCCAGGGCGGTGCCGACTCTGCCGCCGGAGACGATGCCGACCTTCAGCCGGGCCGGCCGCAAGCC
>CAYXOM010000314.1:0-3290 GCA_964466565.1 uncultured Mycobacterium sp. | reverse complement strand
CACGCCCGCCGGCGGGCTCTACATCTACGCCCGCGAGACGGTCGGTTTCGCCCAGGTGATCCACGGCTGCGTGCACACCCCCCGCGGCGGACCCGGTTCGATCGCCGGGCTGCCGGTGCACTCCGACCTTCTCGGCGGCGACGGGCGGCTGGAATCGACCGTCAGCGACGAGGCCGTCGTCAAGGCGTCCGGCGCACGCGGGCTCCTGCCGCCCGCCGGCACCGGTCGGACCGTCTCGGACCTGGTGACACTGTCCCGAGGCGAGGACTCCCGCGCTGCCGACGCCCGCGAACTGCTCGCCGAGCGGGCCCGGGTCCTCGGCCGGGCGGTCGGCCTGCTGGGCGACATCCTCAACCCCGACGAGATCGTCGTCGGGGGACAGGCCTTCACCGAGTACCCCGAGGGACTCCCACAGTTCCGCGCGGCCGTCGCCGGCGGACCGGAACGCCGCCTGCGGGTGACCGGCTTCGGCGATCGCGTGCAGGAGTCCGGGGCCGCGGCGGTCTCCCTGAGCGGTCTGTACGCCGATCCGATCGGTGCGGTGCGGCGCTCGCGCGGCCGGGCGCCCATCCGGTCTGCCTGATCGGTGTCAGGCCAGCGCGCCGTCGAGTTCCATCTGCCGCAGCCTCTTGCGGTCGGGCTTGCCCACCGAGGTCACCGGTAGTTCGGCCAGGAACGCCACCTGGGTGGGCACCTTGTAGCCGGACAGGTTCTCCTTGCAGAAAGTCCGAACCTCGTCGGTGCTCATCTGTTCGCCGGGCTTGAGCACCAGTGCGAGTTTCAGGCTCTCGCCGCGCTTCTCGTCGGCGATGCCGAAGGAGCAGGCCTGCAGCACCTTCGGGTGGGTGTACATCAGCTCGTCGATCTCGCGCGGGTAGACGTTGAATCCGCTGGAGAGGATCATGTCCTTCTTGCGGTCGACGATGAAGATGTGGCCGTCCTCGTCCATGTAGGCGATGTCGCCGGTGAGCAGCCAGCCGTCACGGAATGTCTTCTCGGTCTCCGCGGTGTTGTTCCAGTACTCCCGCATGACCGTCGGGCCCTTGCAGATGAGCTCACCGGGTTCGCCGAGTGGCATGTCCTTGCTTCCATCCTCCAGGTCGACGATCCGAACATCGTTGTCCGGGAACGGAATACCGACCCCTCCGGGCTTGCGCACCGTGCGCAGCGGGTTGGCCGTGACGATGTTGGAGGTCTCCGACATTCCGTATCCCTCGGTGATCACCGCCCCGGAGAGCTCCTCGAAGGTGCGCATGGCCTCGAGCGGCAGTGGCGCCGACCCGGACACCACGCCCTTGACCGAACCGATCTTCGACTTGCTGATGTCGGGGTGCTGGTTGAGGCCGATGATCATCGTCGGGACCGCGGGGAAGAGGTTCGGCTCGTGGGCGTTGATCGCCGCCAGGACGTTATCTGTGGTCGGCTGGGCCACCAGGATGATCGTGCCGCCGCTGACATGGTTGGCGTTGACGTTCATGTTGAAGCCGTTGATGTGGTAGATCGGCACCGCCGCCAGACAGCGCAGCGGCTCGTCGATCAGCGGCGCCATCCAGTAGTTCTCCTGGTAGGCGATCGACACGTCGTTGAAGTCGTGGATGCCCGGCCCGCTCTCCACTTCGCTGGTGACCGAGGGGATCTGGAAGAAGATGACGTTGCGCAACGGGGTGTCGCCGGCCCGGAGCACGTCGATCGGGGCCTTGGCGAAGGCGGCCATCACGATCACCGTCTCCGCGCCGCTGTCCCGGACGTAGTGGTGCACCTCGGGGCCGGCCGCCAGCGGATTGACCGGCACGACGATCGCGCCGAGTTTGGCGCAGGCCTGGAAGGCGATGACGTACTGCGGCACGTTGGGCGCCATGATCGCGACCCGGTCGCCCTTCTTGACCCCGAGGGTCACCAGCGCGTTGGCCGCCTTGCGCGCCATCATGTTCACCAGCCCGTAGGGCAGGTGCATGTCGTTGATGATCAGGTAGTCACGGTCGGGGTGGGACTCCGCGCAGTGGTTGAACATCTGCTTGATCGACAGCGGCGGGTAGAGCACCGAGTAGGGGACGCCCTTGTCGTAGAGACTGAACCACGGCTTGTTCCGGTCGAGCACGATAGCCCCCTTCCGCCGGCCGCCGGTCTGGCGGACGAGGCTCACAGCGTCGCACCGGCAGGCGCGGAACGAAGGCCTTTCGGCTGATTCGATGACCGGGAATCTCCCGTAATTCCCGACACAGCCCGGCCGCGTCGGCCACCATTCGGTCATGGCGCGAATGCAGGTGACCGACGTGGCTCGAGAACTGGCCGGACTCGAGGACAAGGGCGACTATCTCGAGGTCATCTCAGGGGTGCGCGATCTCGTTGCGGCCAATCCCGCCAACGTCAAGGACCCCTGGATCAAGGGGTGGATCGGCCGGCGCTGGCGGGACCTGTTCTTGCAGGCGGCAGTGGAGGACGAGGACACCGTCGACTACGCCTCCAAGCCGGCGCTGCTCTCAGCACTGCCGCTGCCATCGGTGGTGAAGAAGTCCGACCCGCGGCAGGCCGTCGCTGAGCGATTCCTCAAGAATGTCCCCGCCGGCGAGTGGAGGACGCCGTTACCCGAGGCGCAGTACGACACGATCGAGAACACCACGTTGATCCTCTGCGGAGGCCTGCTCACCGGACTATTGCACGCCGAGGCGCACGCCTTCGCCGAGGAGGCCGATCGGCTGCAGCGGGAGCGGGGCTGGCGCACCATCCGGGCCGACGTCCATCCGATGCGTACCTGCGCGGCCAACGGGGCCGATATCGAGGCCGCCTTCCGGGGCGAAGGACTCGATGCGCGGATGCGCCCCATCGACGATCCCGATCCGCCCGGCCGCGACGGCGGGAAGGTGTTCCTGCTCGGATACAGCAAGGGTTCCCCGGACATCCTGTCCTTCCTGGTGGATCATCCCGAGTTCCATGAGCAGATTCGCGGGGTGTTCACCTGGGCCGGCGCGGTGGGAGGGTCCTATACGGCCGACGGCGTCCACGACCAGATCAAGAATCTGCCGACACAGGCGTCCTATGACTACGTCAGCCGGTTGCTGTCGGTGATCAGCCCGGCGATGCTCGGACAGGTAGGACTGCGCCGCCTCGAGGAGTACGACGTGATCGGAGCGATGCGGGACCTTCGGACCGATGTCCGCGAGGCGTTCAACAAACAGCATTCACAGTTGTTCGACCGTCTGGGCATCCCCTTCTTCTCGCTCACCGCCGCCACCACCCCGCTGGAGGTTCCCAATTTCCAGTTCATGGATTGTGTGCGGCTCAGCGCCCAC